>NZ_JBMDKG010000034.1:0-93929 GCF_057809595.1 Variovorax sp. FG153 | reverse complement strand
GGGCAGGGGGCGCGACCGGCACCGGCGCGCGCGGCTGCAGGCGCGCCGGCGCGCCGCCCACGGGCGGCTGCGGCGGGGTACTGCCCGGTTCCTGCTGCGCGGCCTGCGGCGCCTGGGCCGGCAGGTGCAGGGTGAAGGTGCTGCCCTGGCCCGGCTCGCTCTGCACGCTGAGCGTGCCGCCCAGCAGCCGCGTGAGGTCGCGCGAGATCGACAGGCCCAGGCCGGTGCCGCCGTAGCGGCGGCTGGTCGTGCCGTCGGCCTGGCGGAAAGCCTCGAAGATCACTTCCTGCTGGTGCGGCGCGATGCCGATGCCCGAGTCGGAGACGGCGAAGGAGGCGCCGCCGTCGGCCGTGCCCGAGATCACCAGCGAGACCTCGCCCTGCTCGGTGAACTTGAGCGCGTTCGACAGCAGGTTCTTGAGGATCTGCTCCACGCGCTGGCGGTCGGTGACCAGCGAGGCCGGCGCGGCCGGGTGCAGTTCGAGGCGGAAGTTCAGCCGCTTCTCGTCGGCCAGCGGCCGGAAGGTGCTCTCCAGCGCCTGCGCCAGGCGGTCCAGGCGCGTGTCCTCGGTCACCAGGTCGAGCTTGCCGGCCTCGACCTTGGCGATGTCGAGGATGTCGTTGATCAGCACCAGCAGGTCGTTGCCCGAGGCGTAGATCGATTCGGCGAACTTCACCTGCTCGGTGCTCAGGTTGCCCTGCGGGTTGTCGCCCAGCAACTTGGCCAGGATCAGCGCGCTGTTGAGCGGCGTGCGCAGCTCGTGCGACATGTTGGCGAGGAACTCCGACTTGTAGCGGCTCGCGCGCTGCAGTTCGTCGGCGCGCTCCTCGAGGTCGCGCTGGGCGCGGCGCAGCGCGGTGTTGCGCTGGTCGAGCGCCTCGGTGCGCTCGGAGAGCTGGCTGTTGGTCTGCTCGAGCTCGGCCTGCTGGTTCTCGAGCATGGCCTGCGAGGCGCGCAGCGCGCGCGACTGCTCCTCGAGCTCCTCGTTGGCGGTGCGCAGCTCCTCCTGCTGCACCTGCAGCTCCTCGTTGAGCTGCTGGGTCTCGGCCAGCACCTCCTGCAACTGCTCGCGGTAGCGCGCGGCGGCCAGCGAGGTGCCGATGTCCTCGGCCACCACCTCGAACAGGTCGCGCGCGCGCTGGTCGGGCGTGCCGGGCAGGCCGAGCTCGACCACGCCGTTGGACACGCCGTCGTTGGCCACCGGCAGCAGCACCACGGCGCGCGGGCGCATCTCGCCCAGGCCCGAATTGACCTTGAGGTAGTCGGCCTCGACCGGGTCGATCAGCATCAGCCGCTTCTCGGCGGCGGCCTGGCCCACCAGGCTCTCGCTCGGCGAGAACACCTGCTGCGCGTTCTCGGCCTCGATCGAGAAGCCGTAGCTGGCCGCGCGGCGCAGCGGGCCGTGGCGCTCGCGCACGTAGAGCGCGCCCACGGTGCTGCCCAGGTGGCGCGAGAAGAAGGCCAGGATCTTGCGGCCCATGTCGGCCGCGCTGAGCTCGCCCACCAGCTCGCCGACCAGCTCGGTCTGGGCGGTGCGCAGCCAGGCCTGCTCGGTCAGGCGCTCGGTGTGCGCCTCCTGCTCCTGCAGCACCGCGTCGTAGCTCTCCGACAGGCGCACCAGCTGCCGGCGACCGAAGAAGGCGACCAGCCCGCTCAAGGTGAGCGTGAACAGCAGGAACAGGCCCACCACCATCCAGCTGGTGCGCTTGACCTCGGCATTGCGCTGGAAGCGCAGCGACTGCTCGGTGTTGATGAAGTTGTCGAACTCGTTGCGGATGTCGTCGGTCAGGCGCTTGCCGCGCCCCAGCTTGACGGCGGCCTCGAAGTCGCCGCCGCTGCGGCGCGCCGCGATCATCTCGGCCGCGAACTCGTTCCAGGCGCCCTGCAGCGAGCCGATGCGGTCGACCCGCTCGATCTGCTGCGGGTTGTCGCCCACCAGCTGGCGCAGCGCCGCGGTGTCGGTCTTCACGCGCGCCAGCGCGGCGTCGTAGGGCTCGAGGAAGCGGTCCTGCCCGCTGATCAGGAAGCCGCGCATGCCGGTTTCCATGTCGATCGAGCGGCGCTGCAGCTCGCTGGCGTTGCGCACCACCTGGTCGGTGTGCTCGACCCAGGCGATGGTCGACAGCAGGTACAGGATCAGGGCGACGAAGACGACGGCACCGAACAGGCCCCCGAGCAGCGGCAGCTTGATGTTGCGGCTCAGCAGGCGCTCGAAGTCGGCGGTGTCGATCGCGGCGGCAGTTTTCATTTCGAACGTAGTTGTGAACGAACAATTGACATTGTCTTCGACCGGAGGAGACGGACGGCGCGCGGCCGCCCGCCCGGCCCCGGAACGGTGGCAAGGCGCGAGGGAAGAGGGTGGGAGGGGAGGCCGCGGGCCTCCCCGGAACTCAGTACTCTAGCCGCGGATACCAGTCGCTGCCGCGGCCGGCCGGCGTCAGGTCGAGCATGTTCCACAGCGGCGTGGGGTCGACCGCGAGGCGCGGGTCCTGGCCGGGGTCGGCGGTTTCGGCCAGTTCGGGGGCCCAGAAGTGATGCACGCGGCCCTCGCGCCGGACCCAGACGTCGAGCGCGGGCCATTCGCTGCCGTCGGGCGCAAGGCCCCGGTAGTCGCGCGCGAAGTCGTCGCCGACCGTTTCGTAGAACGGCAGGTTGCGCCAGCCGCGCTCGCGCGCGAAGGCCAGTTGGCGCGCCACCGGCGAACGGCCGAGCACCGCGAACGCCACCTTCTGCGCGATGTCGCGCACCGGCACGTCGAGCGCGCCGAGGAAGGCGGTGCACATCGGGCACGGCCGCTCGCGCTGCGGGCCGTACATCCAGAAGTAGGTGACGAGGGTGTCGTGCTCGCCGAACAGATGGTCGAGGCCGACCGTGCGGCCGTCCTGGTCGCGGAAGCGGTAGGGCGGCGGCTCGCCGCCCGGCGGCAGTTCGCGGCGCTGGGCGGCCACGCGCTCGATGTGGCGGCGCAGCTCGATCTCCTCGGCGAGCAGGGCGGTGCGAGCCTGGCGGTAGGCCGGGCTGTCGTTGGGATAGGGGCGGCTCGCGGCGGCGGCGAGCTCGGTGGCGGGTTTCAGGGCGGTCATCGGTGTCTCCTCGTGGAATTCGGACAGGCGGGGCGAAGGCGGTGGCACATCGGACCCGTCCCGACGCGGCGACGCTGCCGGTTCGGCCCCGAAACGCCCGTGCGTTCCAGCCTACGCACCGGCGGGGTACTGTGAATTCCACCAGCACACTGGATGAATATCCATATACTGGCGGCCGCCGCATCCTGTCGAACCACCACGCCGATGTCCCGCGAAGCCTTCCACGCCACCGTCGCGCCCGTCTCCGTCAAGGCGCTGTGCGCTTTCGGCGCGAAGGCCGGCGACCTCGACCTGCGCTTCGTGCCCGCGCCCAGCGCGCAGGAGGGCATGGCGGGCCACGCGCTGGTGCAGGGGCGGCGCGGCGAGAACTACCAGAGCGAGGTCGTGCTGCAGTCTGAATGCGGCGCCCTGCTGGTGCGCGGCCGCGCCGACGGCTACGAGCTGCAGTCGGGCAGCGCCCGCGTCGAGGAGATCAAGACCTTCCGCGGCGACTTCGACGCCATCCGCGGCAACCACCGCGCGCTGCACTGGGCGCAGGCGCGCTGCTACGGCTGGATGCTCTGCGAGGCCGACGGCCATGCGGCGATCACCGTGGCGCTGGTCTACCTCGACCTCGCGAGCGGCGAGGAAACCGTGCTCGAGGAATTGCACACGCGCGAGGAACTGCAGGCCCACTTCGAGGACCTCTGCGGCCGCTACATCGCCTGGGCCGAGCGCGAGGGCCGGCATCACGCGGCGCTCGCGGAGCTGCTGGGCGCGCTGGCCTTTCCGCATGGCGCCTTCCGCACCGGCCAGCGCGAACTGGCCGAGGCGGTCTACCGCGCCGGCTCGAAAGGCCACTGCCTGATGGCGCAGGCACCCACCGGCATCGGCAAGACGCTGGCCACGCTGTTCCCGCTGCTCAAGGCGCGCGCGGCGGGCCGCGTCGACAAGGTGTTCTTCCTCACGGCCAAGACCTCGGGCCGCGCGATCGCGCTCGAGGCGCTGCGGCTGCTCGAGCGCCAGGCCGCCACGGATGGCAAGGCACCGGCCGATCCGCTGCGCGTGCTCGAACTCACCGCGCGCGAAAAGGTCTGCGAGCACCCGGGCCGGGCCTGCCATGGCGACGCCTGCCCGCTGGCCAAGGGCTTCTACGACCGGCTGCCGGCGGCGCGCGCCGAGGCCGCGCGCGCCGCCTGGCTCGACCGCCCGGCGCTGCGCCGCATCGCGCTCGCGCACGAGGTCTGCCCTTATTTTCTCGGGCAGGAAATGGCGCACTGGAGCGACGTGGTGGTCGGCGACTACAACTACTACTTCGATGGCAGCGCCTTCTTGTGGGCCACCATGAAGGAGCGCGAATGGCGCGCCGCGCTGCTGGTGGACGAGGCCCACAACCTGCTCGAGCGCGCGCGCGGCATGTTCACCGCGCCGCTCGACGACGGCGCGCTCGAGGAGGCCCACCGCGCCGCGCCCGCCGCCGTGCGCGGCCCGCTCGCGCGGCTGCATCGCGAATGGGGCGCGCTGCAGGAGGCGCAGCAGGCCAACGCGGTCGACTACGAGACCGCCGACGAGATCCCCGAGCGCTTCGCGCGCAGCCTGCAGGCCGCCAACACCGCGATGGCCGAGCACTTCGCGGCCACGCCCGACGCGGCGCAGGGCCCGCTGCAGCGCTTCTTCTTCGACGCGCTGCATTTCGCGCGGCTGGCCGAGAGCTTCGGCGACCACTCGGTGTTCGAGCGCACCCTGGGGCCGAACGGCTCGCGCGGGCTGGCCATCCGCAACCTCGTGCCCGCGCCCTTTCTCGAAGGCCGCTTCGCCGATGCCGCTTCGGCCGTCTGCTTCTCGGGCACGCTCTCGCCGTTCCCGTTCTACCGCGACGCGCTGGGCCTGCCCGAGGACGTGGCCGTGCTCGACGTCGCCTCGCCGTTCAGCGGTCGCCAGCTCCATGTCGAGGTGGCGATGGATGTGTCCACGCGCTGGCGCGACCGCGCGCGCTCGCTGCGCAGCGTGGCCGGCATCATCGGCAGCCAGTACTCGCGCCGGCCCGGCAACTACCTGGCCTTCTTCAGCAGCTTCGACTACCTCGAGCAGGCCTGCGCGGCCTTCGTCGCGCGGCATCCCGAGGTGCCGGTGTGGAGCCAGACCCGGGGCATGCCCGAGGCCGAGCGCCAGGCCTTCGTCGAGCGCTTCGCCGTCGGCGGCCGCGGCATCGGCTTCGCGGTGCTCGGTGGCGCCTTCGGCGAGGGCATCGACCTGCCGGGCACGCGCCTCGTCGGTGCCTTCGTCGCGAGCCTCGGGCTGCCGCAGTACAACGCGCTCAACGAGATCACGCGCGAGCGCATGGACGCGCGCTTCGGCAAGGGCTACGAGTACACCTACCTCTATCCGGGCCTGCAGAAGGTGGTGCAGGCCGCGGGACGCGTGATCCGCACCGAGCAGGACGAGGGCGTGCTGCACCTGCTCGACGACCGCTTCTCACGCGCCGAGATCCGCGAGCTGCTGCCGCGCTGGTGGGAGGTGCGACTGAACGGACAGGGCGGGCAGCAAGGAGGCGGCGATGCGCGCCGCTAGACGCGTCGAGCACGAGGCGCAGCCCGACCTGTTCGGCGCCGCGCCGGTCGCAGCCATCGACGGGCTGCGCTACGAGGCCGATTTCCTGAGCGCCGCCGAGGAGGCCGAGCTGCTGGCCATCGTCGGCGGCTTCACGCTGCGCGAGATGCGCTACAAGGCCTACACCGCGCGCCGCCGCGGCATCGGCTTCGGCGGCCGCTACGACTTCGACGCCAACCGGCTGCTGCCCGGCGCGCCACTGCCCGAATCGCTGCACCCGCTGCGCAGCCGCGCCGCGGCCTGGGCCGGCATCGACGAGGCCGAGCTCACCCATGCGTTGATCTCCGAGTACCAGCCCGGCACGCCGCTGGGCTGGCACCGCGACGTGCCCGACTTCGAGCACATCGTCGGCATCTCGCTGCGCGGCGACGCCGTGATGCAGCTGCGGCCCTACCGGCGCGACGGCCACTACGCGGCCAACGATCCCATGGTGCAGCTGGGGGTCGAGCCGCGCTCGATCTACCTGCTGCGCGGCGCCGCGCGCTGGGAATGGCAGCACGCGATCGCGCCGACGCCGGCGCTGCGCTACTCGATCACCTTGCGCACGCGCTCGCGGCGAAGGGTGGGCGGAGGCTGGCAAGGAAGCCCATGAGACGCTGCTTGGGCCGCGTGGGCGCAAGCGTGCCTTCAATGGCTATTCCAGTGGCCAGTCGGTGCGCAGCGCATTGTTGAACGTGACGTCACGCAGTTCGGGACGCACACGGCGCAGGGCATCGATGTCCTCGTTCGATTCGTCGAGGATCACGAGCCTCGCGCGCGCCGGAATCAGTACTCTGAATAGAAGAGACTCGCCAAACTGAGTGTGCAGCACATGCGCGCCGATATAGGTGATCTGTCCTGGCACGACGGTGAAACGCCAGGGCGCAGCAAGAGGAAGCTGGGCCTCCCAGTTGCGAGGCCCGTGGAGCTTGACTTCTCGTTGGAGCAGTTGATAGCTGCCGGCGGGTACGCGGTAGCCAACGAGTACCCGACCGCTCGTGCCAGCGCGGCGGACGATCTCCTCCTCGTTCCAGGCACCGTTGGTGAAGATCTGATCGGCCGTGGTCAGCTGGATTTTTTTGCCCTCCCGGTCCGGATGAGGCGTCACGACGAGGCGGATGGTCGGTTCCTGCTGGACCCTCACGAGCCGATCGACGGAAACGGTGTAGCCGAATGACGCGACGATCAGGCCATCCTTGTCGCTGGTGAGCGGCTTGTCCTTCACCAACAGATCGGAGCGGAGGGTTGAACAGCCTGTGAGCATGGCACCGGCAACGGCGAGAGCAAGAACCAGATGTCTACGGTGCATGGGGCGATCGATCCATTCAATGAGATATTGGGTAGCCGTCGAGGCCGGCCGGCATCGTGCCAGAAATGCGGGGCCGCTCCACTACGATGCGCCTTCCGATGGACCTCATCCCCACCCGCCCCCTCTGGCAACGCTTCCTGGTCTTCCTCGGCCCGCTGGTCCTGACCAACGTGCTGCAGGCGCTCGGCGGCACGGCCATCACCATCTACCTGGGCAAGCTGCTCGGCACGCGTTCGCTGGCGGCCGCGGTCAGCTTCTTTCCGCTCTTCATGTGCTGCATGGCCTTCGCGATCGGGCTGGGCACGGGCGCCTCGGTGCTCGTGGGCCAGGCCTGGGGCGCGCGCGACACCGACAAGGTACGGCGCGTCGCGGGCGCGGTGCTGCTGGGCACCTTGCTGCTGTCGTGCGTCATCGCGGGCATCGGCGCGGCCGGGATCGGCCCGGTGCTGTGGGCGCTGGGCACGCCGGGCGACGTGCTCGCCGATGCCGTGGGCTATGCGCGCGTGCTGTTCGCCGCGATGCCCGTGCTGTTTTTGCACCTGATGCTGGCGGCGCTGCTGCGCGGCCTGGGCGACACGGTGACGCCGCTCAAGGCGCTCGCGGTGGCGTCCTCGGTCTGGGTGCTTCTCACGCCGGCCTTCATCCTCGGCTGGCTCGGGCTGCCGCGGCTCGGCACCCAGAGCGCGGCCTGGGCCAGCATGACGGGCAACGCGCTGGCCGTGCTGTGGCTGGCCTGGCACCTGTGCCGCAGCGACAGTCTGCTCGCGCCCGCGAAGCTGCGCGCGCACCTGCGCTGGAACGCGCCCGTGCTCGCGACCGTGGCGCGGCTCGGCGTGCCCACCGGGCTCTTCTTCATCACGAGTTCGCTGGCCGACGCGATGCTGCTGTCGCTCGTGAACCGCCATGGCCCCGGTGCGACGGCCGCCTGGGGCACGGTGGGCCAGGTGATGGCCTATGTGCAGTTCCCGGCGATGTCGATCGCCATCGCGGCTTCGGTGTTCGCCGCGCAGGCCATCGGCGCCGGGCGCCTGGACGAGATCGACCACGTGAAGCGCGTGGGCCTGTGGATGAACCTCGCGCTCACGGCCGGGCTCGCCGTGCTGGTCGCGCTGGCGGCGCCGCTTGCGGTGAGCCTGTTCAGCAACGATCCCGCCGTGGTCGAGCTCGCGGCCTCGGTGCTGCGCATCACGGTCTGGGGCAGCGTGGCCTTCGGCATGGCCAGCGTCTTCACGGGCGTGATGCGCGCGGCCGGCACGGTGCGCGTGCCCACGGCGATCTCGCTGGGCTGCCTGGCCGTGCTGCTGTTTCCGCTGGCCTGGGTGCTGCAGCAGGCGCTCGGCCTGCGCGGCGTCTGGGTCGCCTATCCGCTGACCTATCTGGTGGCGCTGGGGCTGCAGGCGCTGTACTTCCACGGTGTGTGGAAGCGCAGGCCGATCCAGCGGCTGATCTAGGGAACGCGAAGGGCCCGACAGCAAGTTCGGTCAGGACGCGCCGCGCCCGCGTGGCCGATGATCGCGGCATGGACCGACCCACCCCCGACCCGATCGCCGAGCTCATCCCCTGGATCGAGGCGCGGCTCGACGACGCGCTCACGCTCGATCGCATCGCGCAGCAGGCGGGACTGTCGCCGTATCACTTCTCGCGGCTCTTCACCGCGCGCATGGGCCGCAGCGTGATGGCCTATGTGCGTGGCCGCCGGCTGGTGCGTGGCGCGCGCCGGCTCTGCGACGAGCCGGAGCTCCAGCTCGTCGAGCTCGCGCTCGATTGCGGTTTCGAGTCGCAGGAAGCATTCAACCGCGCGTTCAAGCGCATCTTCGGCGTCTCGCCCGGGCGCTTTCGCGCCGGCTTCGCCCTCACACCCATCGAAGGCCAATATCCCATGAACCTGCCCGCCAGCACCTCCACCGCCGTGACCCGCTTGCCAGACCTCGTCCGGCTCGAGGCCTTCAGCATCGCCGGCCCGGCCCGGCGTTTCGACCAGGAGAGCCGTTCCGAGATTCCGCAGCTGTGGTCCGCGCTGATCGGCGCCTTGCCGTTCGAGGGCCAGGTGCCGAGCTGGGCCACCTACGGCGCGGTCTGGGGCGTCGACCGGGAGGAGGGCAGCTTCGACTACATGGCGGGCGTGGGCATCGTGCCCGGCAGTGCGCTGCCCGCGGGTTTCAGCGAGAAGCGCATACCGGCCGCGACCTATGCGGTGTTCCGCATCACGCTCGACGGATCGGCGCTGCACCCGCAGGTGAAGAACGCGATGGCGACCATCTGGGGTCAACTGATCCCGGCCTCGGGACTCAAGCTGGCCGACAGCCCGGACTTCGAGCTCTACGACGGCAAGTTCGAACCCACGCGGCCCGGCGCGGTGATCGACTTCCACGTGCCGGTCGAGGGCTGATAGCCTCCGGCTCCCGACCTTCGCCACCGAGCACCGCATGTCCGACCTGTCCTTCAGTCCCGCCGCCGAACGCAACAAGCAACCGATCCTCGAGCGGCTGCTCGGCATCCTCGGCCGGGAGGGCGCCGCGCTCGAGATCGCCTCGGGCACCGGCCAGCATGCCGAGTGGTTCGCGACCGCCTTGCCCGGCTGGCGCTGGCAGACCAGCGATGCCGATGCGCGCGCGCTTCCCGCGCTCGCACGCCGCGTCGAACAGTCCGGCCTGCCCGGCCTCGGGAAGCCCGTGCTGCTCGATGTGCTCGACGCCTCCTGGCCTTCGCAGGGCACGGCCTTCGCACAGGATTTCGATGCGATCTACTGCGCGAACATGCTGCACATCTCGCCGTGGCCCACCTGTGCCGCGCTGATGCAGGGGGCGGCGCGGCATCTGCGCCCGGGTGGCGTGCTGCTCACCTACGGGCCGTATTTCGAGGAGGGCGTGGCGCCCGCGCCGAGCAACCTTGCCTTCGACCAGAGCCTGCGCGAGCGCGATCCGGCCTGGGGCATCCGCTCGTTGACGCAGGTCGAAGCGCAGGCGCGCGAAGCGGGGCTGCGCCTGCACGCGCGGCACGAGATGCCCGCGAACAACCTGCTGCTGGTGTTCGGGCGCTGACAAAAGCCAGCGGGATCGCGTTCGCGTCGCTCAGGCGCCGAAGCCGGAGCCCGCCGCTTCGCCATCGATCTGCGCCACCAGTCCCCGCAGCCAGGCGCGATGCGCCGCGAAGCTCGTCAGGCCCTCCTCGGCGGCTTCGCGCGACGCGAGGTGGCGCTCGAGGAAGCGGAAGCCCACGCATTCGGCCGCCGCTCGCAATGTCTCGACGGCCAGGTCGCATTCGTAGAGGAAGTCGAAGCGGCTGGCCCAGAAGCCTTGCTCGCTCCGGGCCAGCACCTCGAAGGCGCCGGGGTGCTCGATGCTGAACTCGATGAACGCCAGGCCATCGTGCTGGCGCCAGACGGCCGCGACCCTGCTGTCGCGCTCCCACAGCGGCACCAGCGGCGGCCCCTCGGGCACCGCGGCACCGCGATCGACGTAGAAGGGCGGCCCGAGGCAGCAGCCCCTGAAGGCCTCGTGCAGGCATTCGCCCGCCGCGAGCCGCTGCATCGGCTCGGACACGCCGAGTTCGCGCAAAGCCGCCATCCGCCGATCCCGTGCCACCACCGTCATCCGTTCTCTCCTGCTGCGCGTCCGAGCATAGCGAGCGCGAGAGCGCGGTCAGAATGCAGCTTCCATCCACCCTCTCCACGAAGCCGATGACCACCCGCGCCGCCTTCCTCAAGCTGCTGACCCGCAAGCTCCATCCCGTGCTCATGGCCGAAGGCTTCGAGGGTTCGGGCCAGACCTTGCGGCGCATCGAGGGTCCGGTGATCCACGTCTTCAACGTGCAGGGCGCGAGCGGTGGCAAGCAGTGCTACCTCAACCTCGGCGCGCACCTCGACTTCCTGCCGACCGAGGGCGGCGGCCAGGTCGCGCCGGCGGAAATCGAGGAGTCGCATTGCGTGTTCCGCGATCGCCTCGACCCGCCGGCCGGCGAGGCCCATGGCTGGGCCTACGGCCGCTCGATGGAGGAGGCCGAGCAGACCGTGGACTTCATCGCGAGCGAATGGGCCGGGCCCGGGCGCGCGTTCTTCGCGAGGCACGGCGACTATCCGCAAGGCTTCGCGCGGATGCTGCGCGAGACCGACCCCGCGCGGATCCATGCGCGCACGGCGCTGCACCTCGCGCGGATCGCGCTGCACCTGGGCGAGCATTCGATCGCCCGGACGCTGGTCGACACGGGCCTGGCGAAGGCGCCCGAGCGCGCCACCAGCCTGAAGGCGGATCTCGAGCGAGTGCTCGGAAACTGAGCTCAGCGCGTCGCGCCGCGGCGCGACTGGATCTGGTTGCTGCCGCCCACGTGGCCTTCGCGGTCGTTGCGGCTTTCGGTGGTGCGGCGCGGCTCGTTGCGCGAGGTCGGGGCCTGGTGGCCGGCCTTGTTGTGCTGCGGTCCGTGGTTGCCGTCGCGCAGCAGGTCGCGGCTGTCGACATCGTTCGACGGAGTGGTGTGGGTGTTGGGCATGGCTTTCTCCAGTGGCTGTGCGCTCCGTTCTCCGCGTGCACCGTTGGCGCGCCTGTCGGACCAGGCCTCGGCCCGGCGTCGGTGGCGCGGGCCGCCGCTCCTACAGGCCCGGAGCCTTCCTGCCGACGGGAAGGGGCGCGCCCGCCATCTAAGTTCTGGGCCCATCCACCGGAACACGCCCGCACGAAGATCCATGACGGAAGACCTCAGCAGCGACACCCTCGAGCGGCTCCGGCTGCCCGCCGATCCCGCCGCTGCGCTGAGCCGTCTGGTCGAAGCCGGCGCCGACCGCGTGCCCTGGCCGGCCCAGGGCCGCACGCTGATGCGCTGGCGCGCGCTCGCCGAGGTCGCGGCGCACGATCTCTCGCTGGCCAAGCTCTACGAAGGCCATACCGATGCGCTCGCGATCCTCGCGGAGCTGCACGGTCCCGCGCTGCCGTCCGGCTCGCGCTGGGGCACCTGGTGCGCCGAGCCGCCCGATGCGCGCGTCGCCATGCGGCCCGAGGAGGGCTGCCCGGGCGCCGTGCGCCTCGACGGACGCAAGGCCTGGTGCTCGGGCGCGGCCGGCCTCACGCATGCGATCGTCAGCGTGCACGACGAGGCGGATCGAGCCTGCCTCGCGGCCGTGTCGCTGCGGCAGCCGGGCGTGCGCGTGTCGGACGAAGGCTGGGAGGCCGTCGGCATGGCGGCGAGCGCGAGCGTGGACGTGCATTTCGAGCACGCCCTCGCGGTGCCGGTCGGCAGGCCCGGCGACTACACGAGCCGCCCGGGCTTCTGGCAGGGCGGTGCCGGCATCGCGGCCTGCTGGTGGGGTGGCGCGCTCGGCATCGCGCGCCAGGTGCTTGCATTCGCGGCGCGGGGCGGCAAGCCCGATGCGCACCGGCTCGCGCACCTCGGCGCCATCGATGCCGCGCTGGCCGGTGCCGCCGCGGTGCTGCGCGAGGCCGCGCACTGGATCGACACCCATCCGGCCGACGACGCGCGACGCGTGGCGCTGAACGCGCGGTTGGTGGCCGAGCAGGCGGCCGAGACGGTGCTGCGCCACGCGGGCCGCGCGCTCGGCGCCGCGCCGCTGTGCCGCGACGCGCGTTTCGCGCGCGCGATGGCCGACCTGCCGGTGTACCTGCGCCAAAGCCATGCCGAGCGCGACCTCGCCGCGCTGGGACAGATCGCAGTCGACGAAAGGAGCGCCACATGGGTGCTGTGATGGACGAAGTGCCCGACGATGCCGCCCAGCGCGCGATCCGCGGCGACGGCACCACCGAGGACGAATGGAACGACTGGCCCGGGCTGGCCCGGCTGCCCGCCATCGACAGCGGGCAACTGGTGCCCGAGGGCGCCCGCGCGGTGGTGGTGGCGCCGCACCCCGACGACGAGGTGCTCGCGGTCGGCGGCCTGCTGGCGCAGCTCGCGGACCAGGGCCGCGAGGTGGCGGTGATCGCCGTGACCGATGGCACCGCGAGCCACCATGGCTCGGCCGTCTGGCCGCCCGAGCGGCTGGCCCGCACCCGCCCGCGCGAGAGCCTGCGTGCGCTCGAGCGGCTGGGCCTGGCGATCGAGCCGGCTCGGCTCGGGCTGCCCGATGGCGGGTTGCGCGCGCTGCGAGCCACGCTGGCGGCGCAACTGGTGTCGCTGCTGCGCCCGCGCGACATGGTCTTCACGACTTGGCGCCGCGACGGCCATCCCGACCACGAGGCGACGGGCCAGGCCTGCGCGCTGGCGGCCGCGAGCGCGGGCGCGCGGCTGGTCGAGGTGCCGGTCTGGGGCTGGCATTGGGCACGGCCCGCGGATGCGCGCATGCCCTGGCGGCACGCCCGGCGGCTGCTGCTCGACCCGGAGGCGCTGCGGCGCAAGCGCGAGGCGGTGCGCGCCTTCACCAGCCAGTTGCGGCGCGACCCCTCGACCGGCGCGCCGCCGGTGCTGCGCGCCACCACGCTGGCGCGCGCGCAGCGGCCCTACGAGGTGGTGTTCCTGTGAGTTCCGCGGCGCAGCACGGCTACTTCGAGTCGCTCTATGCGGCCAGCGAGGATCCCTATGCGGTGCGCACGCGCTGGTACGAGGCGCGCAAGCGCGCGCTGCTGCTCGCGGCCTTGCCGCGGGCGCGCTACCGCCATGCGTTCGAGCCCGGCTGCGGCGTCGGCGAGCTCACGCTCGCCTTGGCCGCGCGTTGCGACCGTCTGCTCGCGAGCGATTTCTCGGCCCGGGCGGTGGCGATCGCGCGGCAGCGCACGGCCGGGCTGCCTCACGTCGACGTGCGGCGGCAGGCCTTGCCCGACGACTGGCCGCTCGAGCCCGGCCCGGGCGCGTTCGACCTGATCGTGCTCAGCGAGATCGGCTACTTCCTCGACCGCCAGGCGATGCAGCGTGTCGCCGCCTGCTGCGAGCGCACGCTGGCCGCCGACGGCACGCTGGTGGCCTGCGACTGGCGCCCCGGTTTCGCGCAGCGCAGCCTGCCGACCGCCGAGGTGCAGGGCATCCTGGCCGCGCTGGGCCTGGCACGGCTGGCGCTGCACGAGGAGGACGATTTCCTGCTGCAGGTCTGGACGCGCGATGCGCGCTCGGTCGCCCAGTGCGAGGGCATCCGGTGATCGGGCTCGTGATCCCGGCCCACGACGAAGGCGAGCGCATCGGCGCCGCGTTGCGCGCGGCGCGCCGGGCCGCGGCGCATCCGGCGCTGGCGGGCGAGGAGGTCCGCCTCGTGGTGGTGCTCGACAGCTGCGTCGACGGCACCGCGGACGTGGTGGCGCGCCATGGCGCGCGGCAACTCGCGCTGGATGCGCGCAACGTGGGCATCGCGCGCGCGGCCGGCGCGGCCCATTGCCTCGAGGCCGGCGCCCGCTGGCTGGCCTTCACCGATGCCGACACCCGCGTCGCGCCCGGCTGGCTCGCGATGCAGCTGGCCGAGGCGCGGGCGGGTGCCGACGCGGTCTGCGGCACGGTGGGCGTGCACGACTGGAAGGTGCACGGAGGCGGCGCCGCGCGGCTGCGCGAACGATTCGCGCGCGACTACATGGCGCGCGACGGGCATCGCCACGTGCATGGCGCGAACCTCGGCGTTTCGGCCGCGGCCTACCTGCGCGTGGGCGGCTTCGCGCCACTGGCCTGCGGCGAGGACGTGGCGCTGGTCGCGGCGCTCGAGGCCGCGGGCGCGCGCATCGCATGGAGCGCGCGCCCGCGCGTCACGACCAGCGCGCGCACCGATGCCCGAGCGCGCGGTGGCTTCGGCGACACGCTGCTGGCGATGGCGGCCGCGCTGGCCGTGCCGGTGGCGGCCATCGAAGCGGGTTGAGCAGGCTGGAGCGCCGCGAGGCCGCGCCACCGACGACGGACAGCGCTGACGCCGGGCGCTAGGCTTTTCTTACCCTGGGTGCGATCGCCGCGCGCAGCATGGTTTGCATCTTTCATGCACACAGGAGTGATGACCATGCCAAGAGGCGACAAGTCGTCCTACACGGACAAGCAGAAACGCAAGGCCGAGCACATCGAGGAAGGCTACGAGAAGCGCGGCGTGGGCCGGGGCGAGGCCGAGCGCCGTGCCTGGGCCACGGTGAACGCCGAGACCGGCGGCGGCAAGAAGAGCGGCTCGGGCCGCGGCCGGCCGGAGAACCACGCGCCTTCGCGCAAGGGCGGCCACAAGGGCGGTGCCGCGGCGGCGGCCCGGCCCGCGGCCGCGCGGTCGGCCTCGGCGCGCAAGGCCGCGGCCACGCGCCAGCGCAACGAGCAGCGCGGCTGAGTCCGGCCGCCGTCACGGAGATCATGGAGGCGACCATGCACATCATCCTCGGAGCCACCGGCCATGTGGGCTCGGCCCTGGCCGAAGCGCTGCTGGCCAAGGGCCAGCCCGTCACCGTCGTCACGCGCCATGCCTCGAAGACCGAGGCGCTGCGCAAGAAGGGCGCCAAGGTCGCGGTGGTCGACGTGTTCGACGTTCCGGCCTTCCAGCGCGTGCTGGCCGGCGGCAAGCGCCTGTTCCTGCTGAACCCGCCCGCGGCGCCCTCGACCGACACCGCGGCCGAGGAACGGCGCAGCCTGCGCAGCATCCTGCGCGCGGTGCAGGGCGCCAACCTCGAGAAGATCGTGGCCGAGTCGGCTTACGGCGCGCAGCCGGGCGAGCGCATCGGCGACCTCGGCGTGCTCCACGAGATGGAGCAGGCGCTCGCGGCCCAGCCCATTCCCACCGCCGTGATCCGCGCGGCCTACTACATGAGCAACTGGGACCTGTCGCTGCGCACGGCGCAGGAGCAGGGCGTGGTCCACACCATGTATCCGGTCGATTTCGCGCTGCCGATGGTGGCGCCGCGCGACCTGGGGCAGTTCGCGGCACGGCTGATGGAAGGGCCGGCGAAGGATTCGGGCCCGCACCACGTGGAAGGGCCCGAGCCCTATACCAGCGCGGACGTGGCCGAGGCCTTCGCGCTGGCCCTCGACAAGCCGGTGCGCGCGGTCCAGACCCCGCGCAGCCAGTGGGAGCACGCGTTCAGGGCGATGGGCTTCTCGGACGCGGGCGCTGCCTCGTACGCGGCGATGACGCGCATCACGCTCGAGCGGAAGTACGAGGTCGAGAATCCCGAGCGCGGGCGCGTCCCGCTGCGCGAATACATCGGCGCGCTGGTGCGCAGCCGCTCCGGCTGAGCGGCGCGCACCGCGCGTCTCAACCGCGCGCCAGCGAGTCCGCCACGCGCTGGCGCCGCACGCCGCCCTGGCGTTCGAGCATCCAGCCCGGGTACTCGGCCGGCAGCGCGCTGACCTTGTCGAGCCGCGCGAGTTCGTCGGCATTCAGCTTGATGGCGGTGGCGGCGAGGTTGTCGTCGAGCTGGTCGACGCGCTTGGCGCCGATGATCACGCTGGTCACCACCGGCTGGTGCAGCAGCCAGGACAGCGCGATCTGCGCCACCGAGACCTTGCGCGCCTCGGCCAGTTCGCGCATGACGTCGATGCAGTCGAAGGCGCGTTCCTTGTTCAGCGGCGGGAAGTCGAAGGCCACGCGTCGGCTGCCTTGCTCGGCGTCGCCGTCGCGGCTGTACTTGCCGCTGAGGAAGCCGCCGGCCAGCGGGCTCCAGACCATCAGGCCGACCTCCTCGCCGCGCATCATCGGCACCAGTTCGCGCTCGAGGTCGCGGCCCGCGATCGTGTAGTAGGCCTGCAGCGATTCGAAGCGCGCGAGGCCCTTGCGTTCGGCGATGCCGAGCGCCTTGACGATCTGCCAGGCGGCCCAGTTCGACACGCCCACGTAGCGCACGTGGCCCTGGCGCACCAGGGTGTCGAGCGCTTCCACGGTTTCCTCGATGCGCGTGGCGGGGTCGAAGCCGTGGATCTGGTAGAGGTCGATGTGGTCGAGCTGCAGCCGCCGCAGGCTGGCCTTCACGCCGTCCATGATGTGGTAGCGCGAGGCGCCGGCCGAGTTCACGCCCTTGCTGCCGGTTTCGCCGAGCACCTTGGTCGCCACCACCACCTTGTCGCGCGGCACCTTGAGGTTCTTGAGCGCCTGGCCGGTGATGACTTCCGACTGGCCTTCGGAATAGACGTCGGCGGTGTCGATGAAATTGATGCCGGCGTCGAGCGCGCGGCCGACGAGCGCCTCGGCCTCGGATTGCTGGAGATCGCCGATCTGGCCCCAGATGCCCGAAGACCCGCCGAAGGTCATGGTGCCGAGGCAGAGTTCGGAGACGAAGAGGCCGGTGCGGCCGAATTTGCGGTATTGCATCGAAAGAATTCCTTTGCGTTAAAGGCCCGGTGGGCCCCGGAAAAGTATCCGGCCGCGCGCCGCCCCGGGGCCAGCGCGTTCCTGCAAAGGTCTTGCCTAATTCTCCAGACCGGTGCTCGCGGGCGTGCGGGCGCGCCAGGGGAGGTTTAAGCTGCGAGCCGCTTGTTTCTCCACCGTGACAAGGACTCGCCACATGTCCGACGAAACCCCCGACATCCTTTCCGCCATCGGCACGCCGCTGCCGCTCGAACCCGAACTCGACGAAGCCCGCAAGGAGCTGGTGCGCCTGATCAACCTGGTGACCGGCGGCCGCGACGGCTCGATCGACACCGCGGTGCCCGGGCTGTTCGTCTACTGCGTCAGCAAGCCCGACGGCCCCAAGCACGCGATGCAGACGCCGGCGCTGGGCCTGATCGCGCAGGGCTCCAAGCGGATCATGGTGGGCGACGACATCTACGTCTACGACCCGATGCACTACCTGGTCACCTCGGTCGACCTGCCGGTGTGCGGCCAGGTGCGCGTGACCAGCGAGCAGGAGCCCTACCTGGGCCTGCGGCTGGAGCTCGCGGTCGACGAGATCGGCGAGCTGATCCGCAGCGAGCAGCTGCCGGCCAAGGCCAATGCGCCCGCCTCGCGCGGCATGTACGTCAACCGCATCGCGATGCCGGTGCTCGAGCCGGTGCTGCGCCTGTTGCGCCTGCTCGAAACGCCCGAGGACGTGCCGATCATGGCGCCGCTGATCAAGCGCGAGATCATGTACCGGCTGCTGGTGAACGGCGAGGGCGCGCGGCTGCGGCAGATCGCGCTGCAGGACAGCCACACCCAGCGCGTGGCCAAGGCGATCAGCGCGCTGCGCGTGAACTTCGCGCAGTCGCTGAAAGTGGAGGACATGGCGCGCGCGGTGCACATGAGCGTGTCCTCGTTCCATCACCACTTCAAGGCCGTGACCGCGATGAGCCCGCTGCAGTACCAGAAGCAGTTGCGCCTGCAGGAGGCGCGGCGGCTGATGCTGCTGACCGGCGCCGACGTGGCGACGGCCGCGCACAACGTGGGCTACGAGAGCCCCTCGCAGTTCGCGCGCGAGTACGGCCGCATGTTCGGCGCGCCGCCGCTGCGCGACAAGCGCCGCTGGCTCGGCGAGGCGGGCAACGACGCGCTGGGCGCGGCCTCGCGCGAGGCGGCCTGAGCATCCTGCGTGCGCGGCGCGCATGGATGCCGTCCTGCACGCAGTGTCGTCCGCGTCCGGCCTCGTGGCGCCGAGCGCTCGCGACACTGCGTGGCTTCAACGCAGGAGAAACGTCCGATGTCCGAAGAGCTTCAGATCCGCATCCCCCGAGACGATGACCGGATCGACGTGACCGACCTCAAGGAAGTCGACTACTGGACCGAATGGTTCGGCGTGTCGGAAGAACGGCTTCGCACCGCCGTCGCCTCGGCCGGTACCTACAAGGACGACCTGCGCATCTACCTCGGCCTGCCTTGAGGCCCGGCTAGCGAACGGCCACGCTCTCCATGGCCGAATCCCGCATCGCCATCTACGGCGCCATCGGCGCCAACATCGCCATCGCGATCACCAAGTTCGCCGTGGCCGGCATCACCGGCAGCTCGGCGATGCTGTCCGAGGGCATCCATTCGTCGGTCGACACCTTCAATGGCGTGCTGCTGCTGGTCGGCCTGCGCCTGAGCAAACGCCCGCCGAGCGTGGAGCATCCGTTCGGCCACGGCAAGGAGCTCTATTTCTGGAGCCTGATCGTCGCGGTGCTGATCTTCGGGCTCGGCGGCGGCGTGTCCTTCTATGAAGGCATCGAGCACATCCGGCATCCCGAGCCGCTGGGCGATCCGACCTGGAACTACGTGGTGCTCGCGGCCGCGGCGGTGTTCGAGGGCACGAGCTTCCTGATCGCGCTGCGGCAGTTCCGCGCCCAGGCCGGCGGCACGCCGTTCTGGCAGGCGCTCGACCGCAGCAAGGACCCGACCACCTACACCGTGCTGGCCGAGGACTCGGCCGCGCTGGCCGGCCTCGCGGTGGCGGCGCTGGGCATCTACCTGGGCCACCGCTTCGACATGCCGGTGTTCGACGGTGCGGCGTCGATGGTGATCGGCCTGCTTCTCGCGGGCGTGGCGCTGCTGCTGATCGCGCAGTCGCGCGGCCTGCTGATCGGGGAGGGCGTGCGGCCCGAGACGGCGCGCGCGATCCGCGAGCTGGCGATGGCGCAGCCCAGCGTGGAGGAGGCGGGCCGGGTGCTGTCGATGTACATCGGGCCCGACCAGGTGCTCGCGATCGTCGACGTGAATTTCAAGGACGACACCGACACCGGCGAAGCCGCCGAGGCCATCGCCGCGATCGAGCGGCAGGTGCGGGCGCGCTTTCCGATGATCAAGCGGCTGTTCATCGAGGCCAGCGAAGCGCCCGCGGACCTGGCGCCGCGCTCCTGAACGGCGCTGCGCGCGGCACGACGCACGCTGGTGCGACAGCGTGGTGACAAGCCACTACAGATTTCCGTATCGCCGCGCAACCCCTCGTCATGACGGAAACAATTACTTGCATTTGCTTGTAATCAATGGTTTCATTCTGTTCAGAAATCAGGGAGCAATCTGAGCAGAGAGAAAGGAGCCTCACGTGAGTCATCACGCCTTGACGCTTCGCAACCTGGCACGCCCGGCAATGCTTGCCCTGTGCCTCCTGCCGCCGGCGACCCAGGCCGCCGACGGAACCATCCACTTCACCGGCGCGATCGTTGGAGCACCCTACGAGACGCGTGTCGCCGCGAGGCCCACCGCGTTCGTTCACCGCGTGACGGGCGACGCCACGGAGATCCATTTCCTGCGCCAGCGGATCGATGCGCCCAGCGCCAGCGTGCGCGTCGATGCCCTCGGCGCGCAGCCGCTGGCCATCGCGTTCGTCGATGCGCAAGGTCGGACCACGCCGCTGGCGCAACGGCGCGAGTGGTCGATCGGGCAGGAAGGCGGGGTGTTGTCGGTGGCGGCGCAGGCGGCCGCCATCGCGCTCGTGACCGTGCGCTACGACTGAGCTTTCGGCCGGCACGCCCGGCGTCGAACGAGACCCGGCACGGGGCCGGAAGGGCAGGTGCGTGCCCGCCGGGCCCGCCCATTCAGGCGATGGTCAGGACGGGCGATTAACGTCGCTCGGTGGCCTCGCGGCTCGCGCGGGCGGCCACCGCGGCATTCACCGCGTTCTCGGTGGCCATGCGCCTGCCACCGCAGAGGGTGCACTGGTAGTGGCGCAGCCATGGAAGCCAGCGCATCCAGGAGCGACGTGGAATGCGTTCGAGATGGGCAAGCCCGCAGGAACACTTGGAAGACGAAATAGCCATCGGCGTTGGACTTCAAGATTGTTTTGCATCGAGCTTTTTCCCTTGCCGAGGCTCTGAGGCCTGTGTGCAGCTTCGTTACGATTCCCTCAATTATTCTTTGGTAATAGTGCATTTGTATTACAGATTGTCAGAATTCTGCATACTGTAGTTTTCGCGCACATTTACATCGGACCACGGCTTTCCGTCAGATTGGAGCGCTAAGCCGTGACGGCTCCGGGTCGAAGTCCGGCATGTCCCTGCACATCGCACGGAATCTGGCTATCGTGCTTTCCCGAATCGCAAGCAACACCAACACGGAGAAATGCATGCTTTGGGAAAAGAAGGTCGAACAGTGGAGCGCGGCCGTCCGCGCTCGCGCCAATCTGCCCGCGCGGCTGACCTTGTGGGACGGCAAGTCGTACGACTTCGGCGACTTCAGCGGCCCCGCCGTCACCCTGCACGTGAAATCGCCCTCGGCGCTGTCGCTGATGCTCGAGCCCACGCTGGCCAACCTCGGCGAGGCCTACGTGCAGAGCAAGATCGACATCGAGGGCAAGCTCACGGACATCATCGACATCGCCTACGGGCTCGCGAAGAGTTCGCTCGACAACGGCACCGGCGCCGGTGCCAGCGCGCTCAAGAGCATGGCGCGCTACTTCACGCACACCAAGGCGTCGGACAGGAAGTCGATCCAGTACCACTACGACGTCTCGAACGCCTTCTACCAGCTCTGGCTCGACCCGAACATGGTCTATTCGTGCGCCTACTTCGAGAACGGCGACGAGGACCTCGAGACCGCGCAGCTCAAGAAGATCGACCACATCCTCACCAAGATCCAGCTGCAGCCGGGCCAGACGCTGCTCGACATCGGCTGCGGCTGGGGTGCGCTCGTGATCCGCGCGGCACGGAAGTTCGGCGCGCGCTGCGTGGGCGTGACCTTGTCGCAGAACCAGTTCGACCTGGCGACCGAGCGCGTGAAGGCCGCGGGCCTGGCCGACCGCATCGAGATCCGGTTGCAGGACTATCGCGATGTGAGCGGGCAGTTCGACCGCATCACCAGCGTCGGCATGTTCGAGCACGTGGGCCGCAAGAACCTGCCCGAGTATTTCCGGCGCGTGCGCGCGCTGCTGGCCGATGACGGCGTGGTGATGAACCACGGCATCACTTCGTCGGACCCCGAAGGCGGCGGCGTCTCCTACGGCGGTGGCGATTTCATCGACCGCTACGTGTTCCCGAACGGCGAACTGCCGCACATCGGCCTGACCCTGCAATCGATGCAGCAGGGCGGCCTCGAGGCCTTCGACGTGGAGAACCTGCGGCGCCACTACGCGCGCACGCTGCGCCTGTGGAGCGATGCCTACGAGGCACACACCGAGCAGGTGCGCGCGATGGTCGACGAGGAGAAGTTCCGCATCTGGCGCGTGTACCTCGCGGGCTGCGCCTATGCCTTCGAGAACGACGACGTGGCGATCTACCAGATCGTGGGCCGCAAGGCCGGCCGCGCCGCGAAGACGCTGCCCTGGTCGCGGCGCTACATGTACTCGAGCGACCCGGGCCTGCAGGCGGCCTAGGAAACCGCGCCGCGGCAGCCGGCCTCGACGTTGTTGCCGTCGGGGTCGAGCACGTAGGCTCCGTAGTAGTGCATTTCGGCCGGCCCGCGCGGGCCGGGAAAACCGTTGTCGATGCCGCCGGCCTGCAGTGCCGCGCGATGGAATTCGTCGACCTGCCGCGTGCTCGCGGCGGAGAAGGCAAGATGGATCGGGCTTGCCGACACCTGATGCGCACTGTTCCAGAACACGGGCTGGTCGGTGCCGATCCAGACGAAGGGCACCGTCTCCTCCATGCTGCGCACGAGCAGGAAGGAATGCGGGCTGTTGTCGATGGTCTGCAGGCCGAGCGCGGGAGCGACGGCGTCGTAGAAGCGCCGTGCGGCGCGCAGGTCGCGCACCCTGAAGCCGATGTGGTCGAACATGGGCGGTCCTTTTCCGATGAAGCATGCATCGTCGTCGGCATGGCCGCGAGCGGAAACGGGCACGCCGCGCATCGCGTGGCCGGACAGCGCCTACGCGGGCGCTTCGTCAGCGCGCGAAGACCAGCAGCGTCTGCGTCGCGAAACCGAAGCGCCCGCGCTCGTCGTGCAGCTGGCTGAAGGCGCAGCCGCTGCCGTCGGGCGCGATGGTGGTCACGGCGTCGAGGCCGACCCATTCGCCCACGGGTTGCCGTGCAAGCTGCAGCGAGAGGTCGGCGTTGGCGAAGTTGAAGCGCTCCGCCGGCAATACCCAGCTCAGGCCATTGCCGAAGTCGGCCGCGGCGGCCGCGCGCATCGCGGGCGAATTGGCCGCGCCCGCGACCAGCGGCACGCGCAGTCGGAACCAGGCGGCCGCCGGTCCCGGTGCCGCGGCATCGCCGGCGGCCACGCGGCTTTCGGTCGCCGTGTAATAGAACGAGCGCACGTCGGGCAGGCCCGGGATGCGCAGGGGTGCCGTGCAGGCCGACGGTGCCGGCATCGACAGGGCAGGGGCCAGCGGCCTTTGCAACGTCTCCTCGGGCGGCGCCACGGCCTGTGTGCGCACCAGCAATCCATGCGCCTTGGCCACTGGCTTGCCTTGGGCCATCAGCGTTATCTCGACGCGCGCGGTGGTGCGGCCCGCTTCGACGTCGACGCTCGACGACAGGCTGTCGACCGGCACCGGCCGGATCAGCTCGACCGTGAGCCGCGCGAGCTGCCAGCCTTCACCGTCCACCGCCGACTCGGCGATGTGCGCGAGCAGCCCGCAGGGCGCGCCGCCATGCTGCGCGCGCGGATCCCAGGGCCCGCGCGAGAGTTCGCTGGCGCGCCAGCTGTTCGCGTCCTCGCGCACGAAGACGGCATCGGAGGCGGCGAGCTCATGCATGGGCGGCGATCTCGATGCGGCGCAGGGGCGCGGGGGCAGGCACTTCGTCCTCGGTCTCGAACTGCTCGGCCCAATGGCGGAAGCGCATGATGGGCCCGTCGCCCTCGGCCAGGCTGGGACGCTTCCAGCGCATCTTGTGCTCCCAGATCGGCACGTCCTGGCTCACCTGGTGGATCGCCTCGTCGATCAGCGCGAGGCTCATGTCGGGCGAGGCGATGCCCTGCAGCCGCGCCATCAGGCTGAAGCTCACGGCGACGCGGCCGGCCTCGATCGGCACCACCGAATCGACGAACAGGATCTCGGCCAGGTCGGCGATGCGAAAGCGCACCGTCGCGAAGTAGGGGCCGTACAGCGAGGTCTGCAGGAAGCCCGGCAGCCGGCCGCGCGGCGTGTTGAAGTCGTGCAGGATGTTCACGTGCAGCGCCGGCCCCGCGGGCTCGAAGCGGTCGAGCCGCGCCAGCGTGGCCACGCCGTGCAGGTGGTGGAAGTGCGTGGTGTCGACGATGTTCTCCTGCACCTCCTGCCAGATCGTCGCGACCTCCCAGCGCTGGCGCCGGTAGCGCGACCACTGCGCATCGCCATGCTCGGGCATCGCCGGCACCTCGAAAGTGGGCGCGATGCCGCGTGGATGCCACCACACCATCACCAGCCCGTTGCGCTCGACCAGCGGCCAGGACTTCAGGTGCCGCATCTCGAGGCGCGGATTCGGGCTGTAGGGAATGTCGGTGCAGGCGCCGTCGCCCGCGAACTGCCAGCCGTGGAACGGACAGCGCAGCGAGGTGCCGCAGACGCGGCCGCCGTGGCCCAGGTGGGTGCCGAGGTGCGGACAGTGCGCATCCATCGCATGGGCCTGGCCCTGCATGTCGCGCCACAGCACGAACTCGCGGCCCATGGCCGTGAGGGGCTGCACGTCGCCCTTGCGAAGGTCCTCGCTGTAGGCAGCCTGGAACCAGCCGTGACCGAAAGAGGAGTCGTCGAACCTGCGCATGGAGAAGCTTCCTTGGTGGTTGAACTGGACGCCGCGGCCGCCGGCGGCGCGATCGTTGCGATGCGGCCGAGGCGTCGAAGTATAGGGAGCCGGAGTGCAATTGCAATAAGAAATGAACTGTGATTCAATTCTTCGCGTGACCTACCGACGCACATCCAAAGTCGAGGAGCGCATGACGCTCACGCGCGAGCGCATCGTGCTGGCCGCGCTCGAACTCGTGGCCACCCATGGCTACGGCGGCACCACCATGCCGATGGTCGCGGCCACGGCCGAGGTCTCGACCGGTTTGCTCTACCAGTACTTCCCGTCGAAGACCGACCTGTTCGACGAGGTGTTCCGCCAGGCCTCGCAGCGCGAGATCGACGCCTGCGCCGCCGCGGCCGCCTCCGAAAGCGGTGCCGGCGAGCGATTGGCCGCGATCATCCGCACCTTCGCGCACCGCGCGCTCAAGCGGCCCAAGCTCGCGTGGGCCCTGCTGGCCGAACCGGTGGCGCCGCAGATCGACGAGGACCGGCTGCGCTTTCGCGAACCCTATCGCGCGATCTTCGTGACGGTGATCGAGGACGGCATCGACAGCCGCGAGTTCCGCGCGCAGAACGCGCACACCAGCGCCGCGGCGATCGTCGGCGCACTGGCCGAAGCCATGATCGGCCCGCTCGCGCTCGGCGTGCTGTCCAAGCGCGCGGCGCAGCGCGTGGTGGAAGACATCGTCGCGCTGTGCCTGGCCGCGGTGCTCGACCACACCGCGCGCACAAAGAAGGCACCCGTCCCGCCTTCGGCCAAGGAGACACCATGACCGACTTCATCCAGCCCCATCCCGAGCCGTCGAACCGCTTCGCGAGCGACCGCGCCCTGCACCACACGCTCGAACGCCTGCTGCCCGCCGAGGTCTTCGCCGACGCGACCCCGCTGTTCCAGCGCATGGGCGAGCGCGCGATGCAGGAGATTCCCGCATTGGCCGCGACGGCGGAGCACAACGTGCCGCGCCACGAGCCCTTCGATGCCTGGGGCCGGCGCGTCGATCGCATCGAGGTCGATCCGGCCTGGCATCGCCTGGTCGACATCGGCCTCGAGGAGGGCCTGGTCGCGCTGCCCTACGAGAACCCCTACGGCGAGTTCACGCGCGTGGTACAGGCCGGCCTCGTGAACCTGTACGACGGCGCGGGCGCGGTGGCCTCGTGTCCGCTGGTGATGACCGATGGCGCCGCGCGCCTGCTCACGCTGCACGACGAAGCGCTGGCCGCGCGCTACCGGCCGAAGCTCACCGCGCGGCAGGGCGGCTGGACCTCGGGCCAGTGGATGACCGAGAAGGAGGGCGGCTCCGATGTCGGCCAGACCTCGACCGTCGCGCGTCCGCGCGGCGACGGCACCTGGTCGCTGCACGGCACCAAGTGGTTCACCTCGGCCACCACCTCGCAGATGGCGCTCGCGCTCGCGCGGCCCGAGGACGCGGTACCGGGCAGCCGTGGCCTGTCGCTGTTCCTGGTCGAGCTGCGCCGCCCCGACGGCAGCTGGAACCACATCGCCGTGCGGCGCCTGAAGGACAAGCTCGGCACGCGCGCCCTGCCGACCGCGGAGCTCGAGCTCGAAGGCACGGTCGCGGTGCCGGTCGGCGGCATCGATCGCGGCGTCGCGAAGATCGGCGACCTGCTCAACGTCGCGCGACTGTGGGCCTCGTGGGGCGGCCCGGCGGGCGTGGGCCATCTGCTGATGCTGGCGCGCGACTACGCGAGCCGGCGCCGCGTGTTCGGCCAGATGCTCGCCGAGAAGCCGCTGCATGCGCAGTGGATCGCGCGCATCACGGCCGAGTACGAGGCGATGCTGGCGCTCAACTTCGAGACCGCGCTCGCGCTCAATCGCCACGAGCGCGGCACCGGTGCGCCCGGGCTCGCGCGACTGCTGGCGCCGCTGACCAAGCTGGCCTGCGCGCGCCAGAGCATCTGGGCCGCGAGCGAGCTGGTCGAGAGCTTCGGCGGCGCGGGCTATGTGGAGGACACGGGCATCCCGCGCGTGCTGCGCAACCTGCACGTGCATTGCATCTGGGAGGGCACGACCTCGGTGCTCGCGCACGACGTGCTGCGTGCGCTGCGCGCGCCCGAGGCGGGCGAGGCCTTTCTCGCCGACATCGACCAACGGCTCTCGGCGCTCGCGGGCCATGGCACGCGCGCGCCCGATGCGATCGTGCATGCGCGACGCACGCTCGCGGAGCTGATGCCGCGCGCGCAGGAGAGCGATGGTCGGCGCCTGGCCTGGGGCATGGCGCGCACCTATCAATCGGTGCTGCTGCTCGAGGCGGCCGCATGGCGCCAGGCGCGCAAGGCCGACGGCTCGGGATGGACCGCATTGCGGCTGTTCCTGCAGGACGCGCTGGTGCCGCCGGTGCTGCCCGCGTCGGACGAGGAACTCGCGGCGCTGGCCTTCGGGCGCGACACGGCCGAGGCGTCGTAACGCAGCGGATCGGCGGCCTGCGCGTCGACGCGATTGCCGCTATCCTCGAACGCGAAGTACCGGCGCCGACATGGCGCCTTTCTCTTTCTCTTCGCGTTCTTCCATCGCCCATGACCTACCTCGCCGCCTCCACGCGCTACGAATCCATGCCCTACCGCAAGGTGGGCCGCAGCGGCCTCGTGCTGCCCGCCATCTCGCTGGGCCTGTGGCACAACTTCGGCGATACCACGCCGATCGCCACCCAGCGCCAACTGCTGCGCACCGCCTTCGACCTCGGCATCAACCACTTCGACCTCGCCAACAACTACGGCCCGCCCTACGGCAGCGCCGAGACCAATTTCGGCCGCCTGCTGCGCGAGGACTTCAAGCCCTACCGCGACGAACTGATCATCTCGAGCAAGGCCGGCTGGGACATGTGGCCCGGCCCCTATGGGCAGGGTGGCGGCTCGCGCAAATACGTGCTGGCCAGCCTCGACCAGAGCCTGCAGCGCATGGGCCTCGACTACGTCGACATCTTCTATTCGCACCGCTTCGACCCGCACACGCCGCTGGAGGAGACCGCCTCGGCGCTGGCCCAGGCCGTGCAGCAGGGCAAGGCGCTGTACATCGGCATCTCCTCGTACTCGGCCGGCAAGACGCGCGAGATGGCCGCGCTGCTGCGCGAATGGAAGGTGCCGCTGCTGATCCACCAGCCGGCCTACAACCTGTTCAACCGCTGGATCGAGAAGGACCTGCTCGGCGCCACCGAGGAACTGGGTGCCGGCGTGATCGCGTTCACGCCGCTGGCGCAGGGTCTGCTGACCGACAAGTACCTGCAGGGCGTGCCGGCCGATGCACGCATCAACCGCCCGGGCGGCGGCTCGCTGAAGCCCGAGCATCTGTCGGATGCCAACATCGAGCGTGCGCGCGCGCTGAACGCGATCGCGCAACGCCGCGGCCAGTCGCTGGCCCAGCTCGCGCTGAGCTGGACCCTGCGCGATCCGCGCGTGAGTTCGGCGCTGATCGGCGCGAGCCGGCCCGAGCAGATCGTCGACAACGTGGCCGCGCTCCGGGGCGCGCCGCTGAGCGCCGAAGAGCTGGCCGAGATCGATCGGCACGCGGTCGAGGGCGGCGTGAACCTCTGGGAAAAACCGTCGACCGACTTCGCCTGAGCGCAGGGCCGGCGATCACGGAGCGCATCAGGTAACTCGCAATCCGTCTTTGAGCTGCCGCACGGGCTGCGCAGAATGGGGGCGTTCCGTTTCGAGTTCCTCATGCCCCAGCGCACCTATCACTCCGTGGCCGCACAGGCCCAGCTCGTCATCTCGCGCACCGCCGAGGCCTGGACCGTCCCACCCGCATCGGCCCATGCGATCGCGCGTCGCGCGGCCTACGGCCATGTGCCGCGCCGCGCATTGCGCCGGCTTCAGGCCATGGCGGCGCTGCGGCCCGCGGTGCTGATGCATTCGTGGTGAGCGACGGCGCCACGCCGTCAATGCACGAAGCCGCCTTTCACGAAGCGCACCGGCTGCGCATCCATGCGCGCGATCAGCGCGCCGAGGCCATCGGCCGCGGCCGCCGGGACGGTCGTTGTTCCTGAGGCGGTCTCCGCGCGGCACAGCAGGTCGTCGTCGCTCCAGGCACTCTTGCCGGGCTCGCCGCGCGCGCGCAGCCAGCCCTGGCGGTCGACCAGCAGTTGCGTGCCTTCGAGCTTCTCGGGGGCGGCGATCAGCGAGAAGGCCTCCCACGCCGCCGGAGAGTCGGCCACGCAGGCGATGCTTCGCTCGTGCGCATTCGACGCGAGGCCGGGACGCGGCTCGAGCAGCACCGTCACCAGCCGCGGATCCTCGAGCAACGCACTTGCGTTATCGCCGGCGGCCACGATCCGCAGGCGCTGGCCGCGCCAGCTGCTGAGCATGCGCACCGGCTTGCCGTCGCAACGCACCGCCATGTCGGGCGGGCTCACGGGCTGGGCCCAGACGCCCGCCACGCGCAGGCTTTCGCCGGCGGCCTGGGCCTTCATGAAGTCGATCAGGGCCCAGGCGTCGCTTTCGCTCAATCGGCCTTGAAAGCCCGGCATGGTCTGCGCGCCATGGCGATCCCGCGTGCCGTGCAGCACGCGCCACAGCAGGTCGCCATCGGCGCGGCGCCAGAGCAGCGGTCCGGCGAGATTCGGCGGCCACACGGGCTGCGACGCGGCCAACGGCCCCTGGCCGCGTCCGTCGCTGCCGTGGCAGGCCACGCAGTTCTGTGCATAGAGCATGCGGCCGCGCGCGATCGATTCGGCGCTGAAGCCCGTCGCATGTTGTTGAAAGCTCGTGGGGTGCGCGGGCACGAGGACCACGTGGGCATCGGGCCAGGGTGCCAGCACCACGGGCAGCACCGCGGCGCCCAGCAGCCAGATCCGGCGCCGTCGCCACAGCAGCGCCACGACCAGCACGAGCAGAGACAGTCCCAGCAGCACGACACTGACGCCGAGCCGGCGCGCCTGGCCCAGGTCGATCAGCAGGTTCTCGCCCGACAGCCGCTCGGCCCAGGGCCACGCGGGCTGTCCGTGCGCATGCGCGACCAGGCCCAGCGCATCGAGCAGCCGCAGCAGTTGCAACTGCAGGGTCTGCAGCGCCTCGATCAGCAGATTGAGCCAGGCCGCATCGGGCAGCGCGTTCATCGCGCCCGCGCCTCGAAGGCCGGTCTCACCAGGTCGCGTCCAGACCCAGGTGGCGCAGCGCCTCGTGCCGCAGCTCGGCCAGGCGCGGATCGCCGCGATGGCGCGGGTAGGGCAGGTCCACCACCAGTTCGGCCGCAATGCGCGCCGGCCGGTCGCTCAGCACGATCACGCGGTTGGCCAGGAACAGCGCCTCCTCGACGTCGTGCGTGACCAGCAGCGCCGAGAAGCCGTCGCGCTGCCAGAGGTTCACGAGCTCGCTCTGCATCGCGATGCGCGTGAGCGAATCGAGCTTGCCCAGCGGCTCGTCGAGCACCAGCAGCTGCGGGTCGTTGACCAGCGCGCGCGCCAGCGCCACGCGCTGCGCCATGCCACCCGACAGTTGATGCGGATAGGCCTTCGCGAACTCGGTGAGGCCGACGCGCTGCAGCGCCTCGTCGACTCGGCCGCGCTGCGCGTCGAGCACGCCGCGCGCCTGCAGGCCCAGCGCCACGTTGTCCCAGACGCTGCGCCACGGGAACAAGGTGGGGTCCTGGAACACCACGATGCGCGAGGGATCGGGCTTCTCGATGGCCTCGCCGTTCTGCGCGATGCGTCCCGTGGTCGCGGGCTCCAGGCCGGCCACCAGGCGCAGCAGCGTCGACTTGCCGCAGCCGCTCGGGCCGAGCAGCGCGACGAACTCGCCGGGGCGCACCTGCAGGTCGATGTCGTCGAGCACCTGCAGCACGCCCGTGGGCACTTCGAACCAGTGGCTCACGCCGTGGATGTCGATCAGTGCGCCGGTGTGGGCGGCAGCGCCTGTCTCGACGGCGGGGGAGAGGACGGCGCCTACCATTTGACGGTTCCCTTCTGCCACGACAGCACGCGGTCGCGCACCTTGAACAGCAAGGTGATCAGGCCCGAGCACAGCGCGGCCATCACCAGCAGCGCGGCATACATGTTGGCGTAGGAGGCCCAGCCCTGGGCCCACTGCAGGTACCAGCCGAGGCCGGCCTTCACGCCCATCATCTCGGCCGTGATCAGCACCGAGAACGAGGCGCCCAGGCCCATGAACAGGCCCACGAAGACCTGCGGCAGCGCGGCCGGGATGGCCACGCGCAGCACCAGGAAGCGCTCGGAGGCGCCCAGCGTGCGGGCCACGTCGTAGTAGCTCTTGCCGACCGAGGCCACGCCCGACCAGGTCAGCACGGCGACCGGGAAGAAGGTGGCGAGGCCGACCAGGAACACCGCGGCCACGTAGCTCGAGGGCGCGAAGAAGAAGGCCAGCGGCAGCAGCGCCGAGGCCGGCACCGGGCCGAGGAAGCGCAGCAGCGGATGCACCCAGTAGCCCGCGATGCGCGACCAGCCGACCGCCACGCCGGTGACGAAGCCGATCAGCGCGCCGATCACGAAACCGTTGGCCAGCAGGCGCAGCGAGTAGGCGGTGGACAGGCCCAGGCGCTGCCAGTCCTCGTGCAGCACGTCGATCAGGCTCTGCGGCGGCGCGAAGAAGGGGGAGGGCAGCACGGCGAGCTTGGCGGTGGCGATCTCCCACAGCGCGAGCACCAGCGCCGAGGCCACCAGCCACTGGCCGGCGGGACGCAGCGTGCGCGCGACGCGGCCGGCACGCGGGCCGAGCAGCGCGATGACGAGGAACACGGCGGCGACCGCCAGCGTGGCGTAGCCGAATTCCTCGGTGAAATTCCAGTCGCTGAAGCCGATCGGCTTGTTGGGCCACAGCAGCGTGAGCAGGCCCAGCGCCAGCCAGGCCGCGGCGGCCAGCACGCCGGTGCGCCAGAGACCCGGCGGCAGCGCGTGCCGGCGCGCGAGCACGGTGGCGGCATCGGTGGCCACCGGTGCGGGCGGGCGCGGCGCGCGAGGCTGGGGAGCCGCGGCGGGGCCGCGGAACTCCGGCGCGTTCAGCACGCCGGACACGTCGAGTGCGTGATCGGCCGAGGTCATGCCTGGGCGCTCCCGATGGCAGGTTGATCGTCGAAGAGGGTCATGGGAATTGCTCCGCCGGAGGATGAGGAAGGGAAGGGCGAGTGTTGGCGCTGCACCCTTCCCGGCCAACGAATGAATGCACGCATGGATATGCGGATTCGTCGGCTGCGGCATGTCGCCGCCGGGGCCTTCAGGACGAGACGTTCGCGCCCACGGCCCAGTAGAAGGTAGGCCGCGCGCCGTTGAGCAGGTGGTCGCCGACCACGCGGCCCTTGTAGATGGTCGGGTTGTGCGAGGCCAGCGTGCGCGCGTTGCGCCAGTGGCGGTCGAGCCGGATGTCCTCCTGCAGCGCCGAGGCACCGCCCACGTCGAACAGCCGCGTGCCGGCCTGCAGCACCGCGTCGACGATGCCGGCTTGCGCCTTGGCGGTCTCGAGCTCGACCTGGAACAGCAACTGCTCGGGGATCGCTTCGCCGCGCTGGCGCCGGCGGTCGATCTCGCCCAGCGTGCGCGCCACCGCCTGCACCGTCGAACTCGCGACGAAGGCCGTGCTGGCGAGCTGGCCGACGACCTGCTGCACCAGCGGATCCTCGCGCGGCGTGCTGCCGCTGCCGTGGCTGTAGACGCGCTTGCGCGGCCGCACGAAGTCGACCGCGTCGCGCACGATCGCGCGCGCGATGCCGGCCAGGGTGGCGAGGTGCGTGAGCTGGAACTGCGCGGTCAGCGGCGTGGGCTGGTCGCGCACGTAGAGCAGCACGTGCGCCGTGTCGACGCGCACGTTGCGAAAGCGCGTGGTGCCCGAGGCGCTCAGACGCTGGCCGAAACCGCGCCAGTCGTCGACGCGCTCCACGCCCGGCGCGCCGGAGGGCACCAGCGCGATCACGCGGTCGTTGCTGCCGTCGTCGTTGTGGCGCTGCGCCGAGACCGCGATCCATTCGGCGTAGAGGGTGCCGGTGCTGTAGTACTTGTCGCCCTCGAGGCGCCAGCCGTCGCCGTCGCGGCGCAGCGTGGTCTGCATCTGGCCGAGCGGGCCTTCGCCGAGTTCGGTGGTCGCGTTGCCGAAGATCACGCCGTCGGCCGCGAGCCGCAGCCAGGGACCGTGCAGCGCGGGATCGATCTCGGCGAACAGGCGCTCGATGAAGCCGAAATGGGCGCGCAGGATCTGTGGCAGGTTGGAGTCGGCCTCGCCGAGTTCGATCAGCAGGTCGAAGAACTGCTCGACCGAGGCGCCGAGACCGCCTTGGGCGACCGGCACGCGCAGCGCGCCGAAGCCGGCCTGGGCCAGCCAGGCCACGGCGTCATGGGCCAGCAGGCGTTCGTTCTCGCGCTGCACCGCGCCTTGGGCGATGCGCGCGAAGATCGGGCGGAAGCGATCGGCGAGCTGATCGTACGAGGGCGGTTGCGGGGCGCGCGGCGACTCGGCGGCGGGCGATGGGTTGCCGGGCGCGGTGCGCGGCGGATGCGTGAGGGATTCCATGGGGCGACGACTTTGCAGTCGCGCCCTTCGATTGGGAAATGCGCTTTTCGAGTTTTCTTATGCGTCGCGGGACTTCAGGCGCGCGACCTCGGCATCGTCGGCCAGCGCTTGCCCGACAGGCTCGGCATGCGGCCGACGAGTCGCCGCGTGCCGAGTTCCAGCATCCACCAGGCAGCACCCACCAGGCCCGCCATGAGCGCGCCGAACATCAGCCCGGCCGCGATGTCGAGCGGGAAATGCACACCGACGTGGATGCGCGCCCAGCCCGTGGCGGCCGCGACCACGAACAGCGCGACGCCCGCGGCGCGCAGCGCCGGCCGTGCGAGGAAGGCAAAGGCCACCATGAACATCACCGACGCATGCGTGCTCGGCAGCGCGGCGCTGGCACCGTGCGATATGTAGGCCGGCACCAGGCCCATGATGAAGGGGCGCGGCATGTTGATGCGCGCGGCGATGTCCTGGCACAGCATGGCGGTGAGCCCGGCGCCCGCGAGCACGAAGAAGGCGTAGGTCCAGTTGCCGGGCCGGCGCCAGGCGGCGGCACCGATGATGGCGGCGGAAAGCCATGCGCCGCCGAGGGCGAGCCCGATCGCGATCGACAACACCCAGGGCGTGGGCTGGGTGCCGGCGGCGAGCCAGCGCAGCAGGTCGAGGTGGAATTCGTTCACGGAGCCTCCCCGAACGGACGAAATGGGACGAAGACGGCGCGCGCGCGGTCGAAGGACATGAATGAGTCTCGTGGGGCGAAGTGAAGTGGCCTTGCCGTACGGGACGACAGAAGCGATGGGTGCGGCGCGGAAAGGCCGCCAGACCGTGTCAGGCGAACGACGGCGGTGCCGTGGTCGGCGGTAGGCGCAGCCAGGGGCGGGGCAGGGGAGGCGCCCCACTCCGCGCGCTGGTGCGACGCCACGGTCCATGGCGAACGCCGGGCAGTCCGGTGGCGGCCACGGCGATGGTCAACGGCAGCAGCGCGAGCACCAGGCCCATAAAGCCGTCGAACGCCGTGCTCAAGGCATTGACCATGGGCGTGCAGCAGGAGGCCTGCGCGAACATGGTGGTCTCGAGGCTGTCCGCATGGCCGGCGCGTTCGTCGGGTTCGAAGCGCACCGTCTCGCCGGCGTTGCGCACCTTGAGGCCGGGCTCGTCCTCGAGGCCGTCGTTGTGGAAGTGCGCCGAGATGAAGGGATGCAGCAGCACCAGCCAAAGACCGATGGCGCACCCGATGCATCGGTGCGCGTCGACCCATCGGCGGAACCTGGCCAGCAACATGCGGCGGATGCTAGGCAGCAAATATGAACGGAATATGAGTACTCGCAGAACTTCTCGGGACTTCGAGCCATTTCCGAAGGTCCTGAACTATCGGCGCCGTCCGACACGGCGAGAAATCCTGGAGGTTCAGCATCCGCGTGTCCCGAGCGACTCCTCCTCCCTGGCTTGGGGCACCTGCCGTGACAGCGGCAGGTTCTTGAGCGCCCGGCTTTGCGCCGGGCGCCTTTTCTCTGCCATGTTATTTTACATAATGCACATTGTGCAGATTAGCTGGACCAGATCCAAAGCCAGGGCCTCTTGGCCATCAGCTCCTGGCGCTCAACTTCAGTCCCGCGCGTCCAACCCGCCGTCAGTCGTCAGTTCCGCCCGCTGGAACCGCCGGCGCCGACGCAGCGCCTCGCTCATGCCATCGCGGACACCGGCCTTGATGACCAGGTACAGGAGCCAGCCCACGAGCGTGCCGGCGATCAGGATGGCTGCGAGCAAGGACATCCGCCATGCCAAGGCGCCGCCACCGAGCTGCTGTAGGGTGAATTGCATGGATGTTCCGGGCAGAAAAAAGGGCTTCGATGAAGCCCTCATTCTGTCCGCGCCTGTTTCCAAAAAATACAAACTTCATCATCCAGACACTTGACGGAGCCGGTAATAAATCACGCTTTCATGGTTCCAGCATCGAAAACTACTAATTTATTAGTAAATTCTTACCATTTTCCGTCTTTTGGCACCGGTTTCGCCGCTGAAGCCGCCGCGATCAGCCCCGCGGCTTCGGACCGATTGGCGCGGTTGGCGAAGTCGACGGCGGTCATGCCGAGCTGGTTCTTCATCGTCACGTCGGCGCCCTCGGCCAAGAGCAGCTTCACCGCATCGGTCGAGCCGTACATCGCGGCCATCATCAGCGGCGTGGTGCCGTTGGGCGACTGCGCGTCGATGAAGGCGAAGTTGTCGAGCAACTGCTTCATGATCGCCACGTGCCCGCCGGTCGCCGCATAGTGCAGCGGCGTCCAGCCGGGCTTGTTGATGTCGGCGTCGCGCTTGATGAGCTGGGTGACGAGTTCCTGCTGTCCCTTGATCGCCGCGAGCATCAGCGGGCTCTCGTCCTTGGCGTTGCGCAGCTCGACATTGGTCTGCGGCGATTCCAGCAGCACCTGGATCACTTTCGGCGACGGCTCGCGCAGTGCGATCAGCAGGCCGGTCTGGCCGCGTTCGTCGCGTGTGTTCGGATCGAAGCCTCGCTGCAGCAGGCTGCGAACGCCACTGGGGTTGTCGGCGCGCACGGCCCGGAAAAAGTCTTCGAAGGAACCTGCGTGCGCAGAAAAAATCGCAGAAAAAACAGATAGATAGACGAGCTTTTTGAAGTTTTTTTTCATCATTGTAGAACCCCCTTGAACAGTGTTTCGAAGTTGTCGCTGGTCGCCCGGGCCACGGCCTCTACCGGCAACTGCCGCAGTTCGGCGATCTGCCGTGCCACGTACGGCACGTAGGCCGGCGTGTTGGTCTTGCCCCGGTACGGCACCGGCGCGAGGTAGGGGCTGTCGGTCTCGATCAGCATGCGCTCGAGCGGCACGAAGGCCGCCACGTCGCGCAGATCCTGCGCCTTCTTGAAGGTCAGGATGCCCGAGAAGGATATGTAGAAGCCGAGATCCAGCGCGGCGCGCGCCACCTCGGCGGTTTCGGTGAAGCAGTGGAACACGCCGCCGGCCGCGCCCGCGGAGCCGTCCTCGCCCTCCTCCTTGAGGATCGCGATGGTGTCGGCCGAGGCTTCGCGCGTATGGATCACCAGTGGCTTGCCGGTCTGCTGTGCGGCGCGGATGTGCACGCGGAAGCGCTCGCGCTGCCATTCGAGGTCGGCGATGCTGCGGCCGCCCTTGCGTTCTTCCATCTGGTAGTAGTCGAGGCCGGTCTCGCCGATCGCCACCACGCGCGGCCGCGCGGCCAGCCGCACGAGGTCGTCGACGCTGGGCTCCAGCGTGTCTTCCGTGTCCGGATGCACGCCCACGCTGGCCCAGAAGTTGTCGTAGCGCGCGGCCAGCGCCTGCACCTCGTCGAACTCCTCGAGCCGGGTGCAGATGCACAGGGCCCGGTCGACCTGGGCGGCGTCCATGGCGGCGCGTACCGCATCCATCTGGTCGGCGAATTCGGGAAAGGTCAGGTGGCAGTGGGAGTCGGTGAACATCGCCAGGAATCTGAGGAAACGAAGGAAGCCGGGAAAACTGGCGAGCGCAAAAGGCGGCCGGATCGCCGCCGATGTCAGATCGTCTGCGTGGGCCGGTCGGAAGCCATCGAGCCGCCCAGCGCGGCCTCGATGCGCGCCTTGAGCTGGCGCGATTTCTCGTCGGACGGAAAGCGGATGCCCACGCCGGGCGCCCGGCTGCCGGCCGCGCGTGCCGGCGTGATCCAGGCGACCTTGCCGGCCACCGGATAGCGTTGCGGGTCCTCGGGCAGGGTCAGAAGCACGTAGACGTCGTCGCCGAGCCGGTATTCGCGCGAGGTCGGAATGAAGATGCCGCCCTCGGAGAACAGCGGGATGTAGGCCGCATAGAGCGCCCCCTTCTCCTTGATGGCGAGCTGGATGACGCTCGGCCGGTGCGGCGCGGCGCCACCCGCGGCGTTGGCGGCGGCAGCGGCTGCTGCGGAGTTGGCGGACGGGGCTGCGGGTTGGTTCATGGGCGGCGAGCGGCTGAATTGAGGGTGCTGCGCGCTTCGCTCACGAGCGCTTCCAGCATGAGTCCTGCATTGAACGGATGTTCCGCGGTCCGGGCCGACGCGGCCAGCGATTTCGACCAGCGCGCCAGCGCGAGCCGCGAGGGCGCGGCCGGCAGGTCGCCGGGTTCGAAGAAGCGCGGCGCGGCGCCATTGCCGACGGCCATCAGGTCGTGGCAGAGCTTCTGCAAGGCACCGACCGCCTGGGCCGGCGCCTGGTCGGCCAGCGCGCCGACGTCGCCGCGCAGCACGGCCTTGGGCAGCAGCGCCCAGGCCTTGGGCGACTGGCCGGCGCGCGCGAGCCGCAGGGCATCGCTCGGGCGTCCGCCGGCCGCGCGCAGCAGGGCCGCGGCATCCGCCGCCGGAACGTCCTGCGCCGCAAGCCAGGCTTCGGCCTGTTGCATGTCGGGCCAGGGCAAGGTGAAGCCGAGGCAGCGGCTGCGGATGGTCGGCAGCAGCTGCCAGGCGGCCTCGCTCGCGAGCACGAAACGCACGTCGCCCACGGGCTCCTCGAGCGTCTTGAGCAGCGCATTGGCGGTGATGGTGTTCATGCGCTCGGCCGGATAGACCAGCACCACCTTGCCGCGGCCGCGTGCGCTGGTGCGCTGGGCGAAACCGACCGCGTCGCGCATCGCCTCGACGCGGATCTCGCGGCTGGCCTTGCGCTTCTTGTCGTCGATGTCGGCCTGGGCCTTCTCGTCGAGCGGCCAGCCCAGTTCCTGCATCGCCACCTCGGGCATCAGCACGCAGAGGTCGGCATGGGTACGCACCTCGATGGCGTGGCAGCTCGGACAATGGCCGCAGGCGGCGCCCTCCTCCGTCGGCTGCTCGCAAAGCCATGCCGAGGCCAGCGCGAGTGCCAGGTCGTACTGGCCCAGGCCCGAGGGCCCCTGCAGCAGCCAGGCGTGACCGCGCTGGCGCAGCAGTTCGACCAGCGGCTGGCGCAGCCAGGGCGACAGTTCCGCCGCGGTCATGCGCGTCCCTCCCCGGCCAGGCCGCGCGCCACCAGCGCCGCCTCGACCTGTTGCCAGACCTGGTCGCGGCTCTGGCCCGCATCGATGCGCACGAAGCGCGCCGCATCGGCGGCAGCGCGATCGGCATAGCCCTGCGCGACCTTGCGGAAGAACTCGACCGGCTGGGCCTCGAACTTGTCGGGCACGCGCGCGCCGGCCAGGCGCTGGGCCGCGATCTCGGGCGCGAGGTCGAACCACAGCGTGATGTGCGGCTGCAGCAGGGCCACCTCGGATTGCCCGCCGCGTCCGGCCTGCGCCCAGCGCTCGAGCGTGGACAGCACCTCGGTGTCGAAGCCGCGGCCGCCGCCCTGGTAGGCGAAGGTGGCGTCGGTGAAGCGGTCGCACAGCACCACGTCGCCGCGCGCCAGTGCCGGCTCGATCACCTGCGCGATGTGGTCGCGCCGCGCCGCGAACACCAGCAGCGACTCGGTCAGCGGGTCCATCGGCTGCTCGAGGATCAGCGTGCGCAGCGTCTCGGCCAGCGGCGTGCCGCCCGGTTCGCGCGTGCGCGTGACCGCGCGACCCCGGCCCTCGAAGAGCGCCTGCAAGGCATCGAGGTGGCTGGACTTGCCGGCCCCGTCGATGCCCTCGAGCGTGAGAAAGAGTCCGCCAGCGTTCATTGGGCCGCCTTCGTCGCAGGGGTGCCGCCGCCGCGCTGGTAGCGGTTGACGGCACGGTTGTGGTCGTCGAGCGATGTGCTGAACTGGCTGGTGCCGTCGCCGCGCGACACGAAGTACAGCGACTTGCTCTGCGCCGGCTGCACGGCCGCCAGCAGCGCGGCCTTGCCGGGCATCGAGATCGGCGTGGGTGGCAGGCCGTTGCGCATGTAGGTGTTCCAGGGCGTGTCGGTCTGCAGGTCCCGCTTGCGCAGGTTGCCGTCGAAGGCGGTGCCCATGCCGTAGATCACGGTCGGATCGGTCTGCAGCGGCATGCCGATGCGCAGCCGGTTGTTGAAGACGGCGGCGATCTCGGCCCGGTCGGCCGCCTTGCCGGTCTCCTTCTCGACGATGCTCGCGAGGATCAGCGCCTGCTCGGCCGATTGCAGCGGCAGGTTGCTCGCGCGCGCGGCCCAGGCGGCCTCGAGCTTCTTGTCCATGGCGCGCATGGCGCGCTGCAGCAGCGCGATGTCGGTCGAGCCCTTGGAATAGGTGTAGGTATCGGGGAAGAAGCGGCCTTCGGGATGCTGGCCGGGCCGGCCCAGTTTTTCCATCAGCGCCTCGTCGCTCAGGCCCACGCTGTCGGGCTTGAGCTGCTCGGCCTTGGCGAGCGCGGCGCGCACCTGGCGGATGTTCCAGCCTTCCACCAGCACCAGGCTGCGCGTGGCCTCCTCGCCGCGCACCAGGATGTTGAGCAGCAGCTTCGGCGTCACGCCGCGGTCGAGCTCGTAGCTGCCGGCACGCATCTGCCGGTCCTGGCCCGAGATGCGGAACCACAGGTAGAGCAGCTGCGGGTCGACCGCCACGCCGGCATCGGCCACGGCCTGGGCGATGCCGCGCGGCGTGGTGCCGGGCTCGACCGACAGGTCGACGTTGGGCGCCGGCAGCTTGAGCGGCTGGTGCACCCACCAGAGTCCGCCGGCACCGGCGGCCAGCGCGGCCAGGGCAGCGAGCAGGAAGATCGTGAGGAAGAAGCGGCGCACGGATCCGATGGATAAGCGGAAGAAGAAGGAGGCGATGAAAGGGGCCGAACGGGGCGGACGCGAAAGGAGCGACCGGACAAGGCGGTGGCCCTGCAAGAAGAAAGGCTGCCGTCCCCGCGGTCCCGACGAATCGGGCCCGGCCATGATAATTCAGCGATGACCACAGTCGTTCTCAATGGCGTTGCGCCCCTCGCCCATCTGGGCGTGATCCGTGCCGAGGGCCCCGATGCCGCGGCCTTCCTGCATGGCCAGCTGACCCAGGATTTCTCCCTGCTCGGCGCCGCCGAGGCCCGCCTGGCGGCGCTGTGCACCGCCAAGGGCCGCGTCATCGCGAGCTTCATCGGCATCCGCCCGCAGCCCGAGCTGGTGCTGCTGGTCTGCAGCCGCGACATCCTGGCCGCCACGCTCAAGCGGTTGTCGATGTACGTGCTGCGCGCCAAGGCCAAGCTCAGCGACGCGACCGAGCAGTTCGCGTTGTTCGGCCTCGCGGGCACCGCGCTCGCGGCCAACGGCATCGACGCTTCCGCCGCGCCCGGCCAGCGCCGTGCGATCGAAGGCATCGAGGGCGGCAGCGCCATCTCCCTGTACCCGGCCGACGGCGTGCCGCGCGCGCTCTGGCTGGCCCCGGCCGGCAGCGCCGCGCCGCAAGGCGCCGCGCTCGATCCGGCCCTGTGGTCGTGGAGCGAGGTGCGCAGCGGCATCGTCACGCTCACCACGCCGGTGGTCGAGGCCTTCGTGCCGCAGATGATCAATTACGAATCGGTGGGCGGCGTCAACTTCAAGAAGGGTTGCTACCCCGGCCAGGAAGTGGTGGCGCGCAGCCAGTTCCGCGGCACGCTCAAGCGCCGCACCTACCTCGTGAAGGCCGACGGCGAAGTCGCGGCTGGCCAGGAAGTCTTCGCGGCCAGCGATGCCGAACAGCCCGTCGGCACGGTCGCGCAGGCCGCGCCCGCGCCCGACGGCGGTTGGGCCGCGCTGATCTCGATGCAGATCGCGGCGCTCGAGGCCGGCGGCCTGCATGCGGCCTCGGCCAGCGGCCCGGCGCTGAGTGTGGAACCTTTGCCTTATCCGCTGCTCGAAGATATCTGAGTTCTCCGAACAGCACCGGGCGCCGACCACCGACGCCACGCTGCAGCTTGAAGCCCAATCAGTGAGGCGTTTTGGGCTTCCAACGCCCGTCGTTCGGGCGCAAGGCGCTATCTTTCAGATAGCGCCTTTTTTTGTGCGTCTTTCTTGACCCCGTTGCCGCCGGTGCGCCGTAGAAGCCTGCACCGACCACTTCCGGCAAGGAAAGAGAGACCTCCATGAACCGCAGATTCTTCTCCACCGCCCTCGCGCTGGCCGCGCTCTCGGCCTGCACCCAGACCCCGGCGCGCCCCTACCTGCCGCCCTCGCCCGTCGACCGCCTCGGCAGCCTGATGGAAGTCAGCGTGGTCGACCGTACCACCGGCCGCGAGCTGCCCGTCTACCGCGCCAACGGCGAGTACTGGGTGGCCGGGCGTCCCGGCGCGCGCTATGCCGTGCGCCTGCGCAACCGCATGAGCGAGCGGCTCATGACCGTGATGTCGGTCGACGGCGTCAACGTGCTGACCGGCGAAACCGCGGGCGTGCAGCAGAACGGCTACGTGCTCTCGGGCGGCGAGCGCGCCGACATCGCGGGCTGGCGCAAGAGCGATTCGCAGATCGCGGCCTTCGAGTTCACGGCCAACGGCAATTCGTACGCGAGCCGCACCGGCCGCCCCGACGAGGTCGGCGTGATCGGCGTCGCCGTGTTCCGCGAGCGCGTGGCGCCGCCGCCACCGCCCGTGCCGATGCCGTTCCCACGCCGCGACGGCTACAGCCGCGAGGAATCGGCGCCGCGCGGCGAACTCGAGGCCCGCAACAAGTCGATGGCACCCTCGGCCTCGGCCGACAGCGCGGCGCCCGGGGAATCCTCCGCCATGGCCCAGTCGCGCAGCCAGCCCGCGCCCAGCCTCGGTACCGGCCATGGCCGCCGCGAGACCTCGTACGTCGGCCACACCACCTTCGAGCGCCTGCGCTCCTCGCCCGACGAGGTGGTGCGCATCCGCTACGACAGCCGCGAGAACCTCGTTGCCGCGGGCGTGATCCCGGCCAGCCCGGCACCGCGCTGGCCGCGTCCCGCGGGACCGTCGCCGTTCCCCGCATCCGAGGCGGGCTACGTGCCCGATCCGCCGCCGCGCTACTGAGCGACGCTCAACGCAGCGTGCGCCGCATCTCGATGTGCGGGATGTCGGCCTCGACGAAGGGCTCGCCATGCACCGCATAGCCGAGCCGTTCGTAAAAGCGCTCGGCGCTGCGCTGCGCATGGAGCGCGATCTCCGCATCGCCGCGCGCCCGGGCCGCGGCCTCGAGCGCCTGCACCACCGCCACGCCGTGGCCGCCGCTGCGCAGCGCGCGATGCACCGCGATGCGGCCGATCATCGAGCGGCCGTCCCGCGCCGGCAGCAGCCGGCCGGTGGCGATCGCCTGGCCGAGCCGGTTGCGCACCACCACGTGCGGCACGGCCGCGTCGTGCTCGTCCCACTCCATCGCCTCGGGCACCTTCTGCTCCTCGATGAAGACCGCGCGCCGCAGCGCCGCCGCGCCTTCGCCGAGCGTGGCCCAGTCGCCGGTGTCGATGGCCCGCATCGTCTCGCCGGCCTCGAAGCCCTCGAGGATCGCGCGCAACGAGGCCGGCACCGGCTTCGAGGTCTGCGTGGCCGGGTCCGCGAACACGTAGACCAGCTCGCAGCCGACCAGGAATTCGCCCTGGCGGAACAGCCCGCCCTCGAAGGTCATCGACGAGGTGCCGATGCGCGCGCAGCGCATGCCCACGTCGATCACGTCGTCCATGCGCGCCGAGGCGCGGAAGTCGATGGTCGCCTTGCGCACGTAGAGATCGCCGCCCAGCGAATGCATCGCTTCCTCGTAGGGCAGCGCGAGCGCGCGCCAGTAGTCGGCGATGGCGGTGTCGAAATACATCAGGTAGTGCGCGTTGAAGACGATCTTCTGCATGTCAACTTCGGCCCAGCGCACGCGCAGGCGGTGGAAGAAACGGAAATCACTGCGTTGCATTCTTGTTGTCTCCAGGGAAATGAAATCGGAATCGTCAGGGCCGCAGCGCCTCGCGCAGCGCCTTCGCCGCGTCGTCCTGCGCCTGCAGCGCCTCGGGGACCGCGCGGCCCATCTTGAGGAACTCGTGGATCACGCCGCGGTAGATCTCGAGGTCGACCGGCACGCCCGCGGCGCGCAGCTTGTCGGCATAGGCAATGCCCTCGTCGACCACGGGGTCGCACTCGGCCAGCGCGATCCAGGCCGGTGCCACGTCGTCGACGTCGTCCGCGATCAGCGGCGCGAAGCGCCAGTCGTCGCGGTCGGCCGGGCTGCGCACGTACTGGCCGAAGAAGTAGTCGATCAGGGCCTTGGTCAGTAGCGGACCCTGGGCGTAGCGGCGGTGCGACTCGGTGTCCTGGTGGCCGGTGGTGCCGGGGTAGATCAGCAGCTGCAGCGCGAGCGGCAGGCCCGCGTCGCGCGCGAGGATCGCGCAGACCGCGGCCAGCGTGCCGCCCGCGCTGTCGCCGCCGACCGCGAGCCGCGCGGGATCGAGGCCCAGGCTCGCGCCCTGGCGCGCGACGAAGGCGAAGGCGTCCCAGGCATCGTCGGAAGCGGTCGGGAACTTGTGCGCGGGCGCGAGCCGGTAGTCGACCGACACCACGGCGCAGCCGCTCTTTTTGCAGAGGACGCGGCACAGCGTGTCGTGGGTGCGGATGTTGCCGACCGTGAAGCCGCCGCCGTGGAAGTACACCAGCACCGGCAGCACCTCGGCCGAGGGCGCGTAGAGCCGCGCGGGGATCGCATGGCCGTCGCGCGCGGCGATCTCGAAGTCCTCGATGCGCGCAAGCTCGGGCTTGGGCACCTCGAGCACGCCCGCGCCGCGTTCGTACGAGGCCTTGGCCTCGTCGGGCGTGAGCTGGTCGAGCGAAGGGTGGCCGGCGCGCGCCATGCGCTCGACCACGCTGGCCATCTTGGCGGTCAGCGGAGGGGAAAAAGGTGCGGGGGGATTCGTCGTCATGTCATGGGAAGCCAACGAGCGCTGTGCCGAGTGCGACAGCGTCGAGGGTTTTCTTCGTGGGCAAGCTGCCTGCCTGTTGGTAGATTCGATGGTCCGCCATCGTACTTGCCTGCCAGCTCGAGAACCCCTCCCCCACCCCATGGCCCTCATCCAATACCTGACCCAGATCCAGTTCGAATTCGGCGCGGTGAAGCTGCTGTCGAGCGAGTGCGCGCGCATCGGCATCAACCGCCCGCTGATCGTGACCGACGCCGGCGTGCGCGCGGCCGGCATCCTGCAGAAGGCGATCGACGCCATCGCCGACCTCGAGGTCACGATCTTCGACCAGACCCCGTCCAACCCGACCGAGGCCGCCGTGCGCGCGGCCGTCGAGCTCTACCGCAGCGGCCGCTGCGACGGCCTGATCGCCGTGGGCGGCGGCTCGGCCATCGACTGCGCCAAGGGCGTGGCGATCGCGGCCACGCACGAGGGCCCGCTCAAGACCTACGCCACCATCGAGGGCGGTTCGCCGAAGATCACCGAGCGCGTGGTGCCGCTGATCGCGGTGCCCACCACCAGCGGCACCGGCAGCGAGGTCGCGCGCGGCGCGATCGTGATCGTCGACGACCACCGAAAGCTCGGCTTCCACAGCTGGTTCCTGATGCCCAAGGCCGCGATCTGCGACCCCGAGCTCACGCTCGGCCTGCCGCCGCGCCTGACCGCCGCCACCGGCATGGACGCGATCGCGCACTGCATGGAGACCTTCATGTCGGCCGCCTTCAACCCGCCGGCCGACGGCATCGGCCTCGACGGGCTCGAGCGCGCCTGGGGCCACATCGAGCGCGCCACCAAGGACGGCAGCGACCGCGAGGCGCGCCTGAACCTCATGAGCGCCTCGATGCAGGGCGCGATGGCATTCCAGAAGGGCCTGGGCTGCGTCCACTCGCTGAGCCACAGCCTCGGCGGCGTCGACCCGCGCCTGCACCACGGCACGCTCAACGCGCTGTTCCTGCCCGCGGTGATCCACTTCAACGCCGGTGCCGAGTCGGTGCAGAAGGAGCAGCGGCTGCAGCGCATGGCGCAGGCCATGCACCTCGATTCGGCCGGCGACCTCGGCGATGCGATCCGCGACATGAACGCGCGCCTGGGCCTGCCCAAGGGCCTGGCCGACGTGGGCGTGACGCCCGCGCTGTTCGAGCAGATCATCGACGGCGCGATGGCCGACCACTGCCACAAGACCAACCCGCGGCTGGCCACGCGCGACGACTACCGCGCGATGCTCGAAGCCTCGATGTGAGGCCGGGCCGTGGCGCTTGGCCCGGCCTTATAAACAGTTCGTCTTAAGCGCGCGGTCTTAGCGCGTCGCATGCACCATCGCGTCATGTCGATGACATGAGGGCTTCCTAGACTGGCCTCGACGACCCGCACCCGCCGGGTCCTTCGAGAACAGGGAACACCTTCGAATGACGCGAACCATCCGGGTCCACACCGCACTGAGCGCCGAGCAGTTGAAGTTTCGCGCGATGCGGGGACAGGAAGGCCTCTCCAGACTCTTCGAGTTCGAGGTCGACATGGTCAGCACCAGCTTCAACCTCGACCTGAAGACGCTGCTGGGCACCTCGCTGAGCATCGAGGTCTCGGACGATGCCGGCCCGCGCTTCCTCAACGGCACCGTGGTGCGCTTCGAACTGCTGGGCCGTGCCAACGAGACCGGCCGCCACTACGTCTACCGCGCGCTGGTGCAGCCCTGGCTCTGGTACCTCACGCGCACCACCGACAGCCGCATCTTCCAGAACAGGAGCGTGCCCGAAGTGCTCGACGAGGTGCTCGGCAAATACGGCTTCGAATACGAGAAGCGACTGACCGGCAGCTACCGCAGCTGGGAGAACTGCGTGCAGTACCAGGAGAGCGACTTCGCCTTCGCGAGCCGCCTCATGGAGCACGAAGGCATCTCCTACCACTTCGAGCATTCGAACGGCTCGCACCTGCTGGTGCTGGCCGACGACGCCGGCGCCTACCGGCCGCTGCCCGGCTACGCCAGCATCCCGTACCGGCCGCGCGACCGCGTGGTCGATGCGCTCGAGCCCTGCATCGACCGCTGGCGCGTGGCCGAGCAGATCACCTCGGGCCGAGTGATGCTCGACGACTTCGATTTCCGCAAGTCGCGCGCCTCGCTGCAGAGCGTGCAGCAGGACCCCAAGGGCCACGACCATGCTTCGTACGAGGTCTACGAATGGCTGGGCGGCTACAGCGAGCACCAGCAGGGCGACACCTATGCGCGCATCCGGCTGCAGGAGCTGCAGTGCGCGCACGAGCTGGCCGCGGGCCACACCAACGTGGCGGGCATGGCGCCCGGCTACCTGTTCTCGCTCACGCATTGCCCGCGCGAGGCCGACAACCGCGAGTACCTGGTCACCGAGACCCGCTACGACCTGCAGGAGCCCGAGTACTCGAGCGGCGGCAGCGCCGAATCGGTGTGCGAGTTCGACTTCACCGTGCTGCCCTCCTCCGTGGCCTACCGGCCCGCGCGCAGGACGCCGCGCCCGCGCACCAACGGCCCGCAGACCGCCACCGTGGTCGGCCCGCAGGAGATCTGGACCGACCGCTTCGGCCGTGTGAAGCTGCAGTTCCGCTGGGACCGCTATGGCCAGGCCGACGAGAACAGCTCCTGCTGGGTGCGCGTGTCCAGCAGCTGGGCCGGCGCGAACTTCGGCACCATGCACATGCCGCGCGTGGGCCAGGAGGTCATCGTCGACTTCATCGGCGGCGAGCCCGACCGGCCGATCATCACGGGCCGCGTCTACAACAGCGACCAGATGCCGCCGTGGGAACTGCCGGCCAACGCCACGGCCAGCGGCATCCTCACGCGCTCGAGCGAAGGCGGCGCGGCCAACCAGGCGAACATGCTGCGCTTCGAGGACCGCACCGGCGCCGAGCAGATCCTGCTGCATGCCGAGCGCAACCTCGACGTGGAGGTCGAGGCCGACGAGACCCACACCACCGACGGCACGCGCACCACGCTGATCAAGGGCCACGAGTCGGCCACCTACCAGGACGGCGAGACGCGCGACATCACCGCGGGCGCGCAGGAGACCATCACCGGCGGCGACACCCGCGACGTGACCGGCGGCTTCAGCGAGACCATCAGCGGCGGCGTGAACCAGCGCATTACCGGCGGCAAGAACCGCAACCTCGCGGGCGGCCTGAACGACACCATCACGGGCGGCGTGAACCTCGCGATCACCGGCGGCTTCCACGGCACCATCGACGGCCAGGAGATCCGCTTCGTGAGCGGCGGGCGCAACGACACCATCAACACCGTCAACAACACGACGGTCAACGGCCCCTCGACCACCATCGTGACCGGCCCGACGGTGCACACCTCGCCCGACGTGACCTTCAACACCACGAACCACATCCACAACACGACGCAGCACGTCATCAACACCAACGTCTACAACACGACGTCGACCACCTACAACAACACGACCAACAACTACACCAACAACTCCACCGTCTACAACAACAACTACGCCTCGAGCGGCGACTGGCGGCTCGCGCGCGTGGGCGGCGTGGGCTTCCGGCTGAGCCTGGTGGGCATGTCGCTGGACGTGTGGGGCGCGCGGCTGCAGTACTACGCGGCGCTCAACGCGCAGCTCGCGACGGTCAAGATCGACGTGGCCATCTTCTCGATGAAGAACGCGCCGCTGAAGATCAGCACCACGGGCCTGAAGATCGCCAACAAGGGCATGCTGATCGCGACCGGCGGCCTGGCGGCGAAGTTCAAGGTGCTGACACTGGTGGCCTGACGAAGCGAACGAATGGAAATTCTGCTGTGGATCGTCTTCGCGGTGCTGATGGGCTCGATGCTGCTGGTCGCGGTGTCGGTCGTGATCGCGGCCACGCGCGAGAACCGTATCTATTCGGCCGAGGCCAGGACCTGGGAGCGGCTGGCGCAGACCGGCATTCCCGCGCAGGCCGTGGTCGAGTCGCTCAAGCGGTCCGAGAATGAACTCTCGCGCGGCGGCTCGCAGGGCCAGACCGTCTATGCCGTCGAACTCGCACTGCGCGTGCTCGGCACCGACGCCGTCGTGGAAGAACGACGCGCCGTCGTGCGCACGCTGATCGACGAAGGGCTGCTGCCGCAGTTCGCGGTGCCCGGCAAGCCGGTGCACCTGCTGCGCGATCCGAACGACGCCTCCATCTTCGCCATCGACCGCGCGCGCACGCCGCTCGAGATTCCGCGCGCCTCGCACTGAGCCGCGCGCCCGCCCGTGAAAACAGTCAAACCCCTGCGGCTGAGCGTCATCACGCGCCCCTTCCTGCGCCAGGGCCACCAACGCCTGGCACTCACGGTGATGGGCATGGTGTCGATGGACGAGCAGCCGGTGCTGCTGCCCGAGACCGAATTCTGGAAGACGGTCTCCGAGGAGCTGGGCCCCACCGGCGCCATCGACCTCGGCATGCCCAAGGCCTGCGCCGAGTTCCTCGCCACCGGCCATGCCTACACCCATCACCAGGCCGAGAAGACGGCCTGCGCGGTCGAGCTGCGCGTGGGCGCGCTGGCACGCCGGTTCGCCGTGTTCGGCGACCGCTACTGGATCGACGGCCGCGCGAGCGCACCGCAGCCCTTCGAATCGATGCGGCTGGACTGGAGCCGCGCCTACGGCGGCTCGGCCTTCGCCGACAACCCGCTGGGCATCGGCCACCAGCCCGAACTCGTGAACGGTTTGTGGGTGCAGCGCTTGCCCAACGTCGAGCATCCGCAGCGCCGCATCGACCATCCGGGCCGCACGATGGAGCCGGCCTGCCCCGGCGCCATCGACGTGAGCTGGCCCGCGCGCATGCGGCTGATCGGCAACGACTACGGCGCGCACTGGCGCGAGCACCTGTTCCCCGGCTTCGCGCAGGACATGGACTGGCGCCTCTTCAACGCCGCCGCGCCCGAGCAGCGCTGGACCCAGGCCGACCGCATCGCGGGCGGCACGCCCTACGAGGTCTGGAACATGCATCCCGCGCAGCCCGTGCAGCGCGGCCTGTTGCCCGACTGGCGCGCGCGCGGCTTCGTGGCGCGCAAGACGCAAGCCGGCAGCGACGAGCCCGAACATTTCGACGAGGTCGAGCTGCGGCTCACCACCGCCTGGTTCTTCCCGCACCGCGAACAGATCGCGCTGATCTTCCATGGCGAGACCGCGATCGCCGAAGACGACGCCGCCGACATCACGCACCTCATGCCCGCCATCGAGCGCGCCGCCGATGCACCGCGACCGCTGGCCCACTACCTCGAGATCCTGCAGCGCCGCAGCGATCCCGAGACCGGCGCGCTCCACACCTTCCGCGACGAGGAACTGCTGCCCGCCGAGACCATCGGTCCCTGGCTCGACCAGCTCGAGGAAGAGGAATCGCCGCTGGTGCGCAACATGCGCGAACGCGCGCGCGTGCTGCGCGAAGACCTCGCCGACAAGGGCGTGGCCGCCGGCCACAAGCCGCGCCACTTCAAGGAGCGCGCGGCGCCCGAGCCCTTCACCAGGCGGCCGAGCCTCAGCGAACTGCCCGCGTTCATGGAGCGCGCCAAGGCCTACGAGCGCGAACAGTTGCAGAAGCTCGAGGACGGCCGCCGCGACCTCGCGCGGCAGGCGAAGGCCAACGCGCCCGAGTCGCGCAAGGTCGGCTTCGACACCGGCGAGATGGTCGACGGCGCGCAGCGCACCGAGGTCAAGGGACCGCCGGCCTTCGATGCGAAGACCGTGATGCAGGGCCTGCTGGGCATCGCGCCCGCCACGCGCAGCCCGCAGATGCCGCCCGAGCAACAGCGCGCGCTCGAGCAGGCGGCCGAGAACGGCCGCCGCGGCCTGATCGACATGTACCGGCTCGGCGCGCAGCACCAGCGCGCGGCCGATGCGATGGACGATGCGCGCGCGGCCGAGGCGCGCGAACGCGTGCTGCAGCTCATGGCGACCACGCGCGATCTCTCGGGCCTGGACCTGACCGGCGCCGATCTCTCGGGCATCGACCTGCGCGGCGCCCGGCTGCACCGCACCCTGCTCGAAAGCGCCTCGCTCGCGGGCGCGCAGCTCGACGGCGCCGATGCCACCGAGGCGGTGCTGGTGCGCGCGAACCTCGCGCATGCCTCGCTGGCCCACTGCGTGCTCGATCGCGCCAACCTGAGCCTCGCGCGCTGCGAGCGCACCTCGTTCGCGCATGCCCGGCTGTCCGAGACCACGAGCGAGAAGAGCCGCTTCGAGCACTGCGATTTCGGCGGCGCGCGGCTCGCGCAGCTGAACCTGTTCGGCATGCACTTCGAGGGCTGCCGCTTCGACGATGCGCACTTCGACTACGTGACCGTGCTCGAAGGCAGCCGGCTCGTGGACTGCAGCTTTCGCTGCGCCACGCTGCACAAGTTCGGCCTCATCGCCTGCGAGGTCGAGGGCCTGGACTTCGCGGGCGCTTCACTCGAAGCCTGCGCCTGGGCCCACACCGTGGCCGACCGGCGCGTGAGCTTTCGCGGCGCCACGCTGCGCACCACCTGCTTCGTCGGCATCAGCAGCCTGCGCACGGTCGATTTCGAAGGCGCCACGCTGGTCCATTGCAGCCTGCGCGAGATGCAGCTCGAGGGCGCGCGCTTCGTGCGCGCCACGCTCGACACCTGCGATCTCTCGGGCTGCGTGCTGACCGGCGCCGACCTCGGCGCCATCGATGCGCCCGACAGCCTGTTCATCCGCGCCGACTTCACCCAGGCCTCGCTGCGCGGCGCCAACCTCATGAATGCCCATCTGCAGAAATCCCGCCTGCTCTCCTGCGACCTGCGCGAAGCCAACCTGTTCCGCGCCGACGTTTCGCAGACCGTGATCGACACGGTGACCGACACCCACGGCGCCTACCTCGAACAGGCCAAGACGCTGCCGCGGCGCGCGGCGGATCCGGTGCAATGACGCCGGAGACCCTGGCCCTGAAACTGCGCGGCGGCGAATTCATCGAGCGGCAGGATTTCCAGGGCATGCGATTCGATGGCCTGGACCTCAGCGGCGGCGCCCTGCGCGACTGCGATTTCTCCAACGCCAGCCTGCGCGGCGCGAAGCTCGCCGAGTCGGCCTTCGATGCCTGCCGCTTCGACGGTGCCGTGCTCGACGGGGCCGACCTGCAGCGCGCGGGCTTCCACCGCTGCAGCCTGGCGCGCGCGAGCCTGCGCGGCGCCACGATGAGCCGCGCGGCTTTCAGCGATTGCGAGCTGCACGAGGCCGATGCCGCCGAGGCCAAGGCCGATCTCGCTGCCTTTCACCAGAGCCGGCTCGATGGCACTAGCTTCGCGGGTGCGGACCTCACGAAGGCCGTGTTCGGCGAATCGAGCCTGGCCGGCACCCGCTTCGACGCGGTGACGTTCGACACCACCGTCTACTACCGCGCCGCGCTGCGCGACGCGCGCTTCACGGGCGCCAGCTTCCACAACGTGATCTTCAGCGAGGCCGATCTCGCGGGCCAGGACTTCTCGGGCCAGCAGTTCCGGCTCTGCCAGTTCATCGATGCCGACCTCGGCGGCTGCAACTTCGACCGCGCGACGCTGGTCCAGTGCAACTTCAAGGGCGCGAAGCTCGCGCGCGCGGTGCTCACCGCGGTGCATGCGCCGCAGTGCCTGTTTCCCGAGGCCGACCTGCGCCAGGCCGATGCGCGCGGCGGCCATTTCGACCAGAGCCTGTGGGTCGGTGCGCGGCTCGACGACGCCGACCTGTCGGATGCGCGGCTCGAGCAGTGCGTGTTCCATCGCGCGCGGTGCCGCCGCACCTCGTTCGCGCGCAGCCGGCTCGTGTATGCGGACTTCGCCTATGCCGACCTCGGCGAGGCCGACCTTCGCGGCGCCTTCTTCGAGCGCACGCAGATGCACCGCGCGCTGCAGTCCGGCACCCGATGGGGCGAGCGCGGCGGCGTGCTCGACAGCGACCCGGCCCTGTTCGAGGCCGAGCGCTTCTCGGCCGCGCGCCAGGACCGCCCGCAACGCGCGGGCCGCGATGGTTTCGGCCGGCCGCTGCCTTCCACTTCCGACGACCTCGAGGACCTCGCACCATGAGCCCCGCCGCCCTGCGCGAACGCGCCTCCGCTCCTACCGCGCACCACGCACCGGACATGCAGGCCTTGCTGCGCCGTCCACTGCCCGCGCCCGCCGCCTGGACCGGCAACGCCCTCGGCACCGTGCTGCAGGCGCTGCCCGGCGATGCCTTCCTCGTCGAGGCCCAGGCCGGCGGCGAACGCTGGCAGTGCCCGCGCGCCGCGAGCTGCCTGCTGCAGCCCTCGGTCGGCGACACGGTGCTGGTGGCCGGGCCGCGGCGCGACCAGGCCTACCTGATCGCCGTCATCACGCAGGCCGATCCCGCACAGGCGCGGCTCGCGGTCGACGGCGTGCTCACGCTGCAGGCCGGCACCCGGCTCGAACTGGCCGCGCCCGAACTCGATCTGCGAGCGCGCAAGGCAGAGGTCGAGATCGGCGAGATGGACTACCGCGGCGGCGAAGTGCGCATCACCACGCTGCTCGCGCGCTTCGTCGGCCGCACCTGCGAGACCGTGCTCGACCGGCTCAGCGTGCTCACGCGCTCGAGCTTCAGGCTCACCGAGGAGGTCGAGCAGGTGCGCGCGGGGCAGATCGACTACCAGGCCGAGGAGACCCTGCGGTTGCATGCGAAGAACACGCTGGTGAGCAGCAAGGGACTGGTCAAGGTGGATGCCGAGCAGATCCACATGGGCTGACCCGCGCCATCGACCACCGACGACAGCCAGAAAGGAGCAGCCACCATGTTCGCCAACGCACAGATGATGGGCGTCGACCTCGCCTTCCCCGACGTCTGCAAGACGCCACCGGCCTTGCCCATCCCCTACCCCAACATCGCGCTGGGCCCGACCGCGATTCCCAACGCCTGGAACATCCTCTACGGCGGCACGCCGGCCCACAACATGGCGACCGTCACGCCGATCACCAACGGCGACAACGCGGGCGTGCTGATGGGCGTGGTCTCGCAGACGGTGATGGGGCCTTCGCGCCACATCACGGGCGCCTTCACCGTGCTGCTCAAGGGCACGCCGTGCACGCGCATGACCAGCCTGTCGGTGCAGAACCGCTGCAACATCGTCGGCATGCGGATCGTGCCGAGCCAGTTCAAGGTGCTGGTGCTGGCGGCCTGAGCCTTCGACGGCCGGGCTGGTGCTACTCCGCCTTCACGCCCGCGGTGCGGATCACCGCGCCCCACTTCGCGGTCTCCGACGCGATGAAGGCATCGAACTCCTCGGGCGTGCCGCCGGCCGGAAAGGTGCCCATCGCATCGAGCTTCGCGCGCGTCTCGTCGCTCTTGATGATGCGCGCCACCTCGTCCGACATGCGCTTGACGATCTCGCGCGGCGTGCCGGCCGGCGCGAGCATGCCGGCCCAGGTGCTGCCGGTGAAGCCCGCGAAGCCCTGCTCGATGAAGGTCGGCACGTCCGGCACCGCGGGCAGCCGCTTGTCGCCGGCCACGCCGATCAGCCGGATCTTGCCGGCCTTGGCCTGGTTGATGAGCCCGGTGGGCGCATCGAAGAAGAGCTGGATCTGCCCGCCCATCAGGTCGGTCAGCGCCGGCACCGCGCCGCGGTACGGGATGTGGATCATGTAGGTCTTCGTGAGCGACTTCCACAGCTCGGTCGTGAGGTGCGCGGCCGAGCCGTTGCCCGACGAGCCGAAGCTCACCTTGCCGGGATTCGCGCGCGCGTAGTCGATCAGCTCGCGCGCGGTCTTGAACGGCGCATCGAGGTTGACCGCCGCGAGCAGCGGCGACACGCCCATCAGCGACACGCCCGCGAGGTCCTTGCGCGGGTCGTAGGGCAGCTTCGGATAGAGCGAGGTGTTGGCCGCATAGGCCGCGATCACCACGCCGAAGGTGCTGCCGTCGGGCGCGGCCTTGGCGACCGCATCGACGCCGATCAGGCTGTTGGCGCCGGGCTTGTTGTCGATCAGCACCGGCTGGCCCAGCCGCGTCTGCAGCCCGATCTGCACCAGCCGCGCCATCTGGTCGGTGAAGCCGCCGGGCGTGTAGGGCACGACGATGCGGATCGGCTTGTTGGGCCAGGCGCTCTGCGCGAGCACCGGCAGGCCGAGCGTGGCGGCCGCACCGGCGGCGGAGGTGGCGGTGGCGAAGCGGCGGCGCGACATCAGGGCATGGGGCATCGGGAACGGTCTCCTGCTTGTTATGCGCCGTCCGGGGCGGACGGCATGCGGGCCATTCTCGAAGCGCGGGCCGCGTGCCCGTTCAGGGTTTGCCCGGCGCCGCTCAGAGCGGCAGGATCTCGGCCGCGCTGCCGCGCGCCAGCCATTCCCGCAGTTCGTCCGACAGCCGCTGGGCCTCTCGCGTGGCCCGCGTCCAGGCCGCGATGCGCGCCTGCGCGTCGTTCTGGAAATGGATGAAGTCCTTGCGATCGGGCAGCTTGCCGTTGGGCAGCGTCTTCACCCAGTCGGGATCGGGCGCCAGCACCACCATGCGGTCGAGGAAGCCCGTCGACTTGTGGCGCCAGCGCAGCCCCTTGTCGAGCCAGCCCGGCACCACCGCGCGCTGGAAATGCGGGTACAGCACCAGGCCGTCGTCGACCGGCTGGTAGTCGAGGTGCAGGTGGTAGTCGGTGATGCCGCCGTCCCAGTAGGCGCCGCGCGGCGCGCCCGGGATGTCGTGCACCGCGGCCAGCAGGAACGGGATCGAGCACGAGGCCTGCAGCACCAGGTTGAAGTTGTCCTCGCGCAGCGCATGCTGCCGGGTGCGGAAGTCGCGCGTGCCGAAGGGCAGCTCGGCGCCGGGCGTGGAGAACACGCAGCGCTCGAGCCAGGCGCCCAGGGTCTTGCGGTGCACGCTGTTCGAGGCGAAGGCGCCGAGGTAGCCGACCGGCGTGCGCGCCCTGCCCTCGCGCCCGAGGATGTGGCGCCCGCGCGAGGTCACCACGTGCAGCCGGTAGCGCGGATGCGCGAGCACCTCGCCGATGCGCCCGCCATAGAAGGCCTGCAGGCTCTCGGCGAAGCGTTCGCTCAGCTGGTGCGGGCTCAGCCGCTTCTGCCCCGGCGGCACCTCGAACTGCTGGCGCACGTAGTCGTGCTCGAAGCGCTCGAAGGCCGCGACCGGATCGCCAAGGCAGGCCGTGGCCAGCCGCCAGGCGCCGATCGACGCGCCCACGAGGTGCACCGGCTGGTCCGATTGCGCGAGCCACTCGCCGAAGACGAAGCGGTCGATCGGCCCGAGGATCAGCCCCTTGGGACCGCCGGCCGCGCCCGGGATCGTGCGCACGTCCTGCGGCCGCAGGCCCTGGGCCTCGATGTGCCGGCGCGCGGCGGGGCCGGCGTAGATGCGCAGGGCTTTCATGCCAGGGCCATCAGCAGGATCCGTGCGCGTCGCGCGGATTACTTGCGCAACCCCTGCAACTTCGCAAACGCATTCGCCATCTGCCCCGAAGGCTGCGGCGTGTTGTCGCGGCGCGGCTGCTGGCCGCGGCCGGCGCCTTCGAAGCGGTTGTCGCGCGGGCCGTCGCGGCGCGCGGGGGCGGCGTCGAGCTTCATCGACAGGCCGATGCGCTTGCGCGCCACGTCGACCTCCATCACCTTCACCTTGACGATGTCGCCGGTCTTCACGACCTCGCGCGCGTCGTTGACGAACTTGTGGCTCAGCTGGCTCACGTGGACCAGGCCGTCCTGGTGCACGCCGAGGTCGATGAAGGCGCCGAACTGGGCGACGTTGCTCACGGTGCCCTCGAGGATCATGCCCTCCTGCAGGTCGGCGATGTCCTCCACGCCGTCGTTGAAACGCGCCACCTTGAAGTCGGGGCGCGGGTCGCGGCCGGGCTTCTCGAGTTCGCCGAGGATGTCCTTGACGGTGATGACGCCGAACTTCTCGTTGGCGAACAGCTCGGGCTTGAGCGTCTTGAGCATGTCGGCGCGGCCCATCAGCTCGGCGATGGGCTTGCCGGTCTTGACGATGATCTGCTCGACCAGCGGATAGGTCTCGGGATGCACGCCGGTGACGTCGAGCGGATCGGTGCCGCCGCGGATGCGCAGGAAGCCCGCGCTCTGCTCGAAGGCCTTGGGGCCGAAGCCCGTGACCTCGAGCAGCTGCTTGCGGGTGCCGAAGGCGCCGTTGGCATCGCGCCAGCGCACCACGGCCTTGGCCACGGCCGAGGACAGGCCCGAGACGCGGCTCAGGAGCGGCACGCTCGCGGTATTGAGGTCCACGCCCACCGAGTTCACGCAGTCCTCGACCACGGCCTGCAGGGTGCGCGCGAGCTCGCTCTGGTTCACGTCGTGCTGGTACTGGCCCACGCCGATGCTCTTGGGGTCGATCTTCACGAGCTCGGCCAGCGGGTCCTGCAGCCGGCGCGCGATCGAGGCGGCGCCGCGCAGGCTGACGTCGACGTCGGGCATCTCCTGGGCCGCGAATTCGCTGGCCGAGTAGACCGAGGCGCCGGCCTCGCTGACCACCACCTTGTCGACCTTCATCTCGGGCGCGCCGGCCTGGGCGGCCATCTTGGCGAGCAGCTTGATCAGGTCGGCCGCGAGCTTGTCGGTCTCGCGGCTGGCGGTGCCATTGCCGATCGCGATCAGGTTCACGCCGTGCTTGGCGCAGAGCTTGCCGAGGGTGTGCAGCGACCCCTCCCAGTCCTTGCGCGGTTCGTGCGGGAACACGGTCGCGGTCTCGACCAGCTTGCCGGTGGCATCGACCACCGCCACCTTCACGCCGGTGCGGATGCCGGGGTCCAGGCCCATCACCACGCGCGGGCCGGCCGGCGCGGCCAGCAGCAGGTCGCGCAGGTTGTCGGCGAAGACCTTGATCGCGACCTTCTCGGCGTCCTCGCGCAGGCGCGTGAACAGATCGCGCTCGGTCGACAGCGCGAGCTTCACGCGCCAGGTCCAGGCCACGCACTTGCGCAGCAGGTCGTCGGCCGGGCGGCCGGCATGGCTCCAGCCCAGGTGCAGCGCGATGCGGCCTTCGGCGACGCTGGGCTTGCCGGGCTCGGGCTCCACCGGCAGCACCAGCTTGGCGTCGAGGATGTCGAGCGCGCGGCCGCGGAACACGGCCAGCGCGCGGTGCGAGGGCACGCGGCCGATCGGCTCGTCGTAGTCGAAGTAGTCGCGGAACTTGGCGACGTCGGCGTTGTTCTCGTCCTTGCCGCTCATCAGGCTGGACTTGAGCAGGCCCTCGTTCCAGAGCCATTCGCGCAGGCGCTGCACCAGCACGGCGTCCTCGGCCCAGCGTTCCGAGAGGATGTCGCGCACGCCGTCGAGCACGGCGGGCACGGTCGAGAAGTCGGGGCCGGGCTTGCCGTCGTCGAGCGTGGTGGCGGGCTGCAGGAAGGCCTTGGCCTCCACGGCGGGATCGAGCGTGGGGTCGGCCAGCAGCTTGTCGGCCAGCGGCTCGATGCCGAACTCGCGCGCGATCTGGCCCTTGGTGCGGCGCTTCTGCTTGAACGGCAGGTACAGGTCTTCCAGCTCCTGCTTGGTCGGCGCGAGTTCGATCGCGGCGCGCAGTTCGGGCGTGAGCTTGCCCTGTTCGTCGATGGCCTTGACCACCGCGGCGCGGCGGTCCTCGAGTTCGCGCAGGTAGCTCAGGCGCGCCTCGAGCTCGCGCAGCTGGGTGTCGTCGAGGCCGTCGGTGGCTTCCTTGCGGTAGCGCGCGATGAATGGAACCGTGGCGCCCCCGTCGAGCAGTTCGACGGCGGCCTTCACCTGATGCTCGCCCACCTTGATTTCGGCGGCGAGCTGGCGAATGATTTTCTGCATTGCTGAGTGGCGTCCCTGTCGCTGCGACCGGCCGGCCGGTCGCGTTGGTCGAATGAAGCGCGCGAGTTTGCCATAGTGAAAATGGCGTCCGGCCATCCGGCGCGGACACTTGTCCGACCGCTCCACGCCCCCACCTCCCCACCGTGCAACCACCCTCCTCCCCTGGCCCGCGCCGGCCGCCGTCCCGCTTCGGGAAGTTGTTACGGACGGTGTTCGCCGTGCTGCTGGTGCCGCTGCTGCTGTTCGAGGAATGGGGCTGGGAACCGCTGGCCGCGCTCGCGGCGCGGCTGGCCCGGCTGCCGCTGTGGGCGCGCGCCGAAGCCTGGCTGCGCGGCCTGCCGCCCTGGGGCGCGCTGCTGGCCTTCCTGCTGCCGGTGCTGTTGCTGTTGCCGGTCAAGGTGCTGGCGCTGTTCCTGTTCAGCCATGGCCACGCGGGCAGCGGCGTCGCGGTGCTGGTCGCGGCCAAGCTGGCCGGCACCGCGGTGGTGGCGCGGATCTTCCAGCTCGTCGAGGGCACGCTGATGCGCATCCCGCTGTTCGCGCGCTGGTATCCGCGCTGGAAGGCCTGGAAGGACCGGGTGCTGGGCCTGGTGCGGCAGAGCCGGCCCTGGCGGCTGGTGCACGCCTTCAACCGGCGCGCGCTGCGGGCCTGGCGGCGCTTGCGCGGGGCTTGAGGCGCGCGCCTATTTTTACCCGGGTATATTGATGAATTCAATTTAACCCGGGTAAAATTGACGCCATGACACTTTCCCAGGAATCACGGCGCGCCCTCACCCGGCAGTACAAGGACAGCACGCTCCCCGCCGGCGTGTTCGCGATCCGCAACCTGAAGACGGGCCGGGTCTATGCCGCGGCCGCGCTCGACATCGTGGGCGCGATGAACCGCCAGCGCTTCGAGCTGAACCTGCGCAGCCACCGCAACAAGGCGCTGCAGCAGGACTGGATCGCGCTGGGCGCCGAGGCCTTCGCCTTCGAGGAACTGGCGCGCGTGAAGGAGCGCGACGACCCGGCCTTCGACCGCGCGGCCGAGCTCGAGGCGCTGTTCGAGCTCTGGGCCGAGGAGTCCGGCTGCCATGGCGCGCAGGGCTACAACGGCCCGGCGCGACCGCGCGCCTGAGCCTTCGCCGGTGCCCGCCGTCCCCCTCGCCCTCCTCCTTCGCCGGGCGCAAGAAAAGTCAGGCTTTCTTCATTGCGCCCGGGTAAATTACCGCTCCGCCTCCATGACCCTCGAGACTTCCTCCCTCCCGGCCTGCGCCGATCCCGCGTCCACCCTGACTGCTTTCGCCGGCTTCCACCGCATCGCACGCGGCTCGCGCGCCGAGCTGGTCGCCGCGCTGCGCGCGCGCACCGACGACACGCCGTACCTGGTGTTCGATGACCAAAGCGGCGCGCAGATCGACCTCGACCTGCGCGAGCCACCGGCGCCGGCCGGCGAGCCGCCGCGCGGCGTCGGCCGCCCCAAGCTCGGCGTGGTGGCGCGCGAGGTCACGCTGCTGCCGCGCCAGTGGGAATGGCTGGGCCGACAGCCCGGCGGCGCCTCGGTCGCGCTGCGCCGGCTGATCGACGAGGCACGCCGCGTCAACGCGGGGCGCGATGCCGCACGCGCGGCGCGGGAAGCCACCTACGGCGTGATGACCGTGCTGGCCGGCAACCTGCCCGGTTTCGAGGAAGCCATGCGCGCCCTGTTCGCGCTCGAGCGCGAACGCTTCGAGCAACACATTTCGACCTGGCCCGAGGACCTGCGGGCCCACCTCCAAGAACTCTCCGGCGCGAGCTGGACCCACGAATGAACGCCAAGACAGACACAGCCCCCAACCCGAGCGGCCTCCAGGGCACGCCCGTGGCACCCGTGGGCGCGCCGCGCGCCCTGTGGAAGACCTTCCTGTTCTTCCTCGCCCCCATGCTGCTGAGCAACATCCTGCAGTCGCTGTCGGGCACGCTCAACAACATCTACATCGGCCAGATGATCGGCGTGACCGCGCTGGCCGCGGTCTCGAGCTTCTTCCCGGTGTTCTTCTTCTTCATCGCCTTCGTGATCGGCCTGGGCGCCGGCGCCTCGGTGTTGATCGGCCAGGCCTGGGGCGCGCGCGACGTCGCCCGCGCCAAGGCGGTGGCCGGCACCACGCTGAGCGTGGGCATCCTGATGGGCCTGGTGATCGCGGTGTTCGGCGGCGCCTTCACCACGCCGCTGCTGGCGGCGCTGGGCACGCCGCCCGACGTGCTGGCCGAGGCCACGCGCTATGCGCGGATCATGCTGATCGCGATGCCCGGCGTGTTCGTGTTCCTGATCTCGACCGCGATGCTGCGCGGCGTGGGCGACACCGTCACGCCGCTGCTCACGCTGCTGATCTCCACCACCATCGGCATGCTCGTCACGCCGGCCCTGATCCGCGGCTGGGGCGGCCTGCCGCAGCTGGGCGTGACGAGCGGCGCCTGGGGTTCGGTGCTCTCGTTCCTGGTCGCGACCCTGTGGCTGGGCTGGCGGCTGCGCCGGCGCAACAGCCCGCTCGCGCCCGACGCGGTCTTCCTGCGCAGCATGCGCATCGACCCGCAACTGCTCAAGACCGTGCTCAAGGTCGGCGTGCCCACGGGCGTGCAGATGATCGTGGTGGCGCTGGCCGAGGTGGTGCTGCTGTCGCTGGTCAACGGCTACGGCTCGAGCGCCACGGCCGCCTACGGCGCGGTCAACCAGGTGGTGGCCTATGTGCAGTTCCCGGCCATCTCGATCGCGATCACGGCTTCGATCCTCGGCGCACAGGCCATCGGCGCCGGCCGCGCCGACCGCCTCGGCGCCATCGCGCGCACGGCGCTGATGATGAACCTGCTGCTCACCGGCGGCCTGGTGCTGCTGGGCTACCTGTTCTCGCGGCCGCTGATGGGCTTCTTCATCACCAGCGCGCCGGTGATCGAGATCGCCCAGGAGCTGCTGCACATCATGCTGTGGAGCCTTGTGATCTTCGGCATGGCCTCGGCGCTGTCGGGGATCATGCGCGCCAGCGGCTCGGTGCTGGTGCCCACGCTGATCTCGATCGCCTGCCTGCTCGGCCTCGAGGTGCCGGTGGCCTGGTTCATGAGCCACCGCATCGGCCTGGACGGCATCTGGTATGCCTACCCGGTGACCTTCGGCGCGATGCTGCTGCTGCAGACCGCGTACTACCAGCTGGTGTGGCGCAAGAAGGCGATCAAGCGGCTGGTGTAGCGATCAAGCGCCGTCGAAGGCCTTCTTCACGGTGGCGATGTCGAGCTTGACCATCTTCATCATCGCCTCCATCGCGCGCTTGGCCTTGGCCGGATCCTTGTCCTGGAACATCCGGATGATCGCGTCGGGCGCGACCTGCCACGAGACGCCGAAGCGGTCGGTGAGCCAGCCGCACTGCACCGGCTGGCCGCCGCCCTCGAGCAGCTTGTCCCAGTAGTGGTCGACCTCGGCCTGGGTCTCGCACCTCACGTACATCGAGATGGCCGGGGTGAACTTGTACTCGGGGCCGCCGTTGAGCACCATGAACGCCTGGCCATCGAGCTCGAAGGTGGCGGTGAGCAGCGAGCCCTTCTTGGCCGGGTTGACGTCGCCCCACAGCAGGGTGTCGGTCACGCGCGAGTTCGGGAAGATCGCGCTGTAGAACTTCAATGCCTCCTTGCCATTGCCGTCGAACCAGAGGCAGGGAACGATTCTTTGCATGGGTATCTCCTTGGAGCTTGATTGATGAACCTGCAAGTTCAGTATCGAAGCTGCGCGCGGCTGCTGTCAACCCGGGCGATGCCCTTCAGCCGTAAGTGTTCGTGCGGCCCGCAAGCGGCAGCCGAACGCTGAAACCCACGCCGCGCCCCGGCGCCAGGCCGTCGACGATGGCCACCTCGCCACCCATGCGGTGCACCGCCTGTTTCACGATCGCGAGGCCCAGGCCCGAGCCCGGCGTCTCGTGCGCGCCCTCGCCGCGGTGGAAGCGCTCGAACACCCGCTCGCGCTCGGACGCGGGAATGCCGGGCCCGTCGTCGGCCACCAGCAGCGCGAGGCGGCCGTCTTCCACATGCAGCGTCATCGCCACCTGCGCGCCGTCGGGCACATGGCGGATCGCGTTGTGCAGCAGGTTCTCGAGCACCGACTGCAGCGCCGGCACGTCGACCTCGGCCCGCAGGCTGTCGGGCGCCTCGAGCGCCAGCTCGATGCCGCGCGCCATGGCCTGCGGCGCCGCCTGCGCGAGCAGCCCGCGCGCGAACTGCGCCACGTCGACGCGCTTCGGGGCCGAAGGCTGCGCATCGTCGAGCAGCGCCAGGTCGAGCAGTTGCTGCGTGAGATGCGAGGCGCGCGCGATCGCCTGCTCCAGATGCAGCTGCGCGCGCTCGCGCTCGGCGGCATCGGCCGCGCCCGCCAGCGCATGGGCCTGCGCGGCGATCACCGCCATCGGCGTGCGCAGCTCGTGCGCCGCGTCGTGCACGAAGGCGCGCTCCTGCGTGAGCTTGTCGCGCAGCTGGCGCAGCATGCGCTCGAGCGCCGAGGTCAGCGGCTTGAGCTCGGCCTGGGGCGGGTCGTAGCCGATCGGCGACAGGTCGCTGCTGCCGCGCCGCGCGATCAGATCGGCCAATCGCTGCAGCGGCCGCAGCCCGAGCCGCACCGCCAGCCACACCGGCAGCAGCACGATCGGAAAGGCCAGCAGCAGGTAGGGCAGCAGGCGCGTGGCGTTGCGCTCGAGCACCCACCAGCCCGTGATGCGCGGCTCAGCGAGCTGCAGCCGCCAGCGGCCGGCCTCGCTGCCGTGGACCCAGTACGAGACGCCATCGAAATCGCGCTCGATCACCTGCGGCGCCGGCGCATCGAGCACCCGGTCGCCGAGCGAGGCCGAGCGGTAGAGCACCGCGCCATCGTCGCGCCGGCGCAGTTCCATCCACACGCTGCCACCCGGATTGCCGCTGATGCGCAGGGTCCTGAACTGGGTCGCGGTCGAACGCATCACGCCCACCGCCTGCGCGTCGCTGTCGACTTCGCGCAGCGAGGCGCTCATCGCGCGGCCCAGCTTCTTCAGCCCCTGGTCGACCGCGAGCGCCTGGCGGAACTCGACGTAGAAATAGGCCAGCAGCATCAGCCAGACGCCGACGAAGGCGATCAGCATCGCGGCCAGCACGCGCCGGCCGATGCTGGGGCCGGGCCATGCGAACGACAGACGGTTCATGGCGTCAACATGTAGCCCACGCCGCGCACCGTGTGCACGCGCGTGGCGCCGATCTTGCGCCGCAGGTTCGACACGTGGACCTCGACCGCCGCGAAGTCCAGCGGCTCGCCCAGCGGTTCCAGCCGCTGCGCGAGCACGCCCTTGGCGACCACCGCGCCGGGCTCGCGCGCCAGTTCGAGCAGCAGCCTGAATTCGCGCGGCGACAGCTCGAGCGCGCTGCCCGCGAGCGTGGCCTGGTGGCGCCGCGGCGCGATCGACAGCGGTCCCAGCGTCCAGACCTCGCTGGCCTGGCGCGCCGAGCGCCGCAGCACCGCGCGAATGCGCGAGATCAGCTCGGCGGTGGCGAAGGGCTTGATGACGAAGTCGTCGGCGCCGCCGTCGAGGCCGGCCAGCCGGTCCTCGACCGCCGAGCGCGCGGTGATCACGATCACCGGCACCGTGCCGCCCGCGCCGCGCCAGCGCGCCAGCAGTTCGAAGCCGTTGCCGTCGGGCAGCGAGAGGTCGAGCAGCACGCAGTCGAACACGGCCGCGTCGGGCACGCGCGGCGCGTCGCGGGCGCGGCGCAGCCATTCGCTCGTGAGGCCGTCCACCTTGAGCGCGGCCTGCAGCGCGCGGCCCAGGTCGAGGTCGTCTTCGATCAGCAGGATGTGCACGCGGCGATTGTGCGCGCGCCGACCTTCGGGTCAGCCAAAGACAGGGCGCGCCATCTTTGGCTTCGCCCAAGGTCGGGCTTCGCACAATCGCCGGCCACCGTCTCCAGGAACCGGAACCATGCGCCGCGACTTTCGCCCCACCGCCCTGCTCGCCCTGGCCTGCGCCGCCGGCGCGCTGCTGCTGTCCGCCTGCGCCACCGCGCCCACCCATCCGGCGCTGGCCCAGGCCAGCCAGGACCGGACGCTGCCGCCGCTGGTGCCGATGCGCCGCTTCGTCGCCAATGTCGACACGGTCGGCGGCCATGTGCTGTCGCCCGACGGCCGCAAGCTGCTGTGGGTGCAGACCGTCGGCACCGACGTGGGCCTGGCCGTGCGCGACAGCGCCGACGCGGCCACGGTGCAGTCGGCCAGCACGCGCAGCTTCGCCACCGGCACGCTCGCGAGCGGGGCCGCCTACGCCTGGCTGCCCGACAGCCGCCACATCGCCTACCTCAAGGACGCGAGCGGCGACGAGAACACGCAGATCTTCGTGCTCGACAGCCAGTCGCCCGAGGCCAGACCCTGGGCCGTCACGCCCTGGCCCGGCGTGCGCTCGACCGGCGTCATCGGCGGCGCGCCAGGCAGCCCGAACTTCTTCTTCGCGAGCAACCGCAACGACCGCACCAGCCTCGACCTGTTCGAGGCCGACCCGCGCACCCGCAGCGTGCGCGAGGTGGCGCGCGGCGAGCCCGGCAGCCGCGTGGTCGCCTGGTACATCGACACCCGGCGCGAGCCGGCCGCGCGCATGCGCCAGCTCGGCAGCGTCGACGGCTCCGACCTGCTGATGGAGCTGCGCCAGGCCGACGGCAGCTGGCGCCCGTTCAAGACCATCGAGGCCTTCGATGCCTACGCGCCGCTGCGCATCGATCGCGAAGGCGGCCGGCTCTGGGCGCTCGGCAACATCGGGCGCGACAAGCTGGTGCTGGTCGAGGCCGACCTGGCCACCGGCGCCGAGAAGGTGCTGGCCGAGGACGACCAGGTTGACCTCGGGGCCATCTACTTCCCGCCGAACGAGGGCGCGCCGCAGGCCTGGACCTCCGAGCCCGGCCGCCCGCGCATCCGCTACCTCGATGCCACGCTCGACGCGGAGGTGGCCGCCGCCATGAAGCTCGCACGCGAACGCGGTTGGCTCGCCGCCGATCCCGTGGTCGCGCGCCCGCAGAGCAGCGCGCTCGGCCAGCGGCGCATGGTGCTGCGCGCCGTCACCGAGACCGGCGGCATCGAGCTGCTGCTCGACCGCGACAGCCACGCCCTCACGCGGCTCGCACCGCCGCCGAGCGAGCACGCCGAGCGCTTCTTCTCGCCGAGCGAGCCCTTCTCCTTCGAAGCCTCGGACGGCCTGCGCATCCACGGCTACCTGGCGCGCCCGCGCGGCGTGCGCGGCCCGGTGCCGCTGGTGGTCTACATCCACGGCGGCCCCTGGATCCGCGACCACTGGCAACCCGCGGGCTTCAACACCGTGCAGATGCTCGCTAACCGCGGCTATGCGGTGCTGCAGGTCAACTACCGCGGCTCGGGCGGTTACGGCCGCGCCTTCATGCTGGCCGGCGCGGGCCAGACCAGCGGCCGGCTGCAGCAGGACATCGCCGAGGCCGCGCAATGGGCCATCGACCAGGGCGTGGCCGATCCGCGGCGCATGGCGGTGCTCGGCGCCAGCTTCGGCGGCTTCTCGGTGCTCGCGCAGCTGATCCGCAAGCCGCACGACTACCGCTGCGGCATCGACATCGTCGGCGTGGCCAACTGGCCGCGCGTGATCGAGAACTGGCCGCCGTTCTGGCGCAACCGCCACTACTTCGCGCGCTTCTTCGGCGACGTGAACCAGCCCGAGGAACGCGCGCGCATGCTGCGCGATTCGCCGGTGTCGCAGCTCGAGCGCATCGAGGCGCCGCTGCTGGTGATCCACGGCGCCAACGACGTGCGCGTGCTGCGCCAGGATTCGGACGACGTGGTGGCCGAACTGCGCCGGCTCGGCCGGCCGGTGGACTTCCTGAGCTTTCCCGACGAGGGCCACAGCGTGCGCAAGTGGCGCAACCGGCTCGCGCTGTGGCGCAAGGTCGAGGACACGCTGGCCGGCTGCCTCGGCGGACGCAGCAACGGCTTCGACTTCTACGAGCTGATGCCGCGCTCCTGAGGCCTACCAGCGGTAGGTGGCCGTGGCCGTCGCGGTGCGCGGATAGCCGTAGTAGCAGTTGCCGTAGCCGCAGTTGGCGATGTAGGTCTTGTTGGTGAGGTTGCGCAGGTTCAGCGCCAGGGTCCAGCGATCGATGTCGTAGCCGAGCATGGCGTCGAGCACCGTGGATGCGGGGACCTTGCTCGGTCGCGTGGCTTCGCCGTCGCCGTGGTTGGTGCCGGTGTAGCGCGCCCCCAGTCCGACCTTCAGGCCGTTGGAAAAGCGGTAGTCGGCCCAGACCGAAAACCGGTGGCGCGGCACGGCCGTGGCCTGCTTGCCGATCTCGTCTGGATTGCTGCTGGCCGTGACGATGGCGCGCGGCGTGTAGCTGTAGGAGGCCGTGAGGTTCATGCGCGGCGCGACCTCGGCCGTGGCCTCGAGCTCCAGGCCGCGCACCGAGATCTCGCCCGTCTGCCTGGGCTTGGCATCGCCGTCGAAGCTGATGTAGTTCTTGCGCCGCAGGTCGAAGACGGCCGCGCTGTACATCGCCTTGCCGCCCGTGGGCTGGTAGCGCACGCCGGCCTCGAACTGCTTGCCGCTCTCTGGCTTGAAGGGGTCGCCCGAGACCGGGTCGATGGTGGCGGTCGGCGCGAACGACTCCGAGTAGCTCAGATACGGCGCCCAGCCGCTCGGATGCAGGTAGACCAGGCCGGCGCGGCTGGTGAACTTGTGGTCGCGGATGCGCTGGGTCGAGCCGTCGAGGCGGCTGAAGACCGTGCTGTCGGCCGTGTCGTAGCGACCGCCCACGGTCAGCGACCAGCGCTCGCCCCACTTGACCTGGTCCTGCAGGTAGAGGCCGGTCTGCGTCAGCCGGGTGATGCCGTCGAAATACGGCGCGGGCAATTCGATCGGCCCGCCGTACACCGGCGCATGGATGTTCAGCGGCGACGCGCTGCCGCCGCTGAAGGTGACCTGGTCGATCCGGGTGCGCTGGTAATCGAGCCCGACCAGCACCTTGTGCTGCGCCTCGCCCGTGCGGAAGTCGGCCTGCGCCTGGTTGTCGAGCGCCACGGCGGCGATGTTCTCGCGGCTGCCGAACACGCTGCGCGCCATCTGCTGGAAGTTGACCGGATCGTTCGGCACCTCGGGGTTCAGCGCGGTGAAGCCGCGCAACTGCGTGCCCGTGTAGTCGAGCTTCTGGTGCGCGTAGCGTGCGTTCTGCCGCACCGTCCAGGTGTCGTCGATGCGGTGCTCGAACTGGTAGCCGACCATTTCCTGGTCCTGGTCGAAACGGTCGAAGCCGGGTTCGCCGACGAACAGCCTCGAGGGAATGAAGCTGCCGATCGCCGTCGGATCGAGCGAGCCGACCTGCGGCCGCGCGCGCGTGTAGACGCCGCTGCGCGTGCGCGTGAACTGGGACAGCAGCGTGAGCGTGGTGTCGCTCGACGGCTTCCAGGTCAGCGAGGGTGCGATGTAGCTGCGATCGTCGGCCTCCCTGGCCGCCGGCAGTTGCGCATCGCGCAGCAGCCCGGTGATGCGATAGAGCAGCTTGCCGTCGGCATCCAGGGCGCCCGAGAAATCGCCCGCCACCTGCTTGCGGGCGTGGTCGCCCAGCTGCAGTTGCAGCTCGTGCACCGGCTCCGCCGTCGGGCGCTTGCTGACCACGTTCACCACCCCGCCGGGCCCGCTCATGCCATAGAGCACCGACGAGGGTCCGCGCAGCAGCTCGATGCGCTCGGCGCCGTAGTTCTCGGTGCGCCACACGCCCCAGGTGCTGTTGTTGCGCAGCGGCAGGCCGTCGAGGTAGAAGCCCGGCGAATAGGCATCGAAGCCGCGCAGCGAGATCCAGTCGTAGCGCGAGTCGGCGCCGTAGGTGGTGGTCGACACGCCCGGCGTGTAGCCCAGCGCGTCCTTGAGGTTGGCGGCGCCCATGGCCTCGATGCGGTCGGCCGTGATCACCGAGATCGACTGCGGCGTCTCGATGATCGGCGTGTCGGTCTTGGTGCCGGTGGCGCTGCGCCGGGCCACGTAGCCCTGCACGCGGCTGGTGGCGCTCTGCTCGCCCTCGGCCTGCACGGTGACCGCCGGCAACGACGCGTTGGAAGCGCCCGGCACCAGCGTGCGGATGACCACGGCGTTGCCCTCCACGCTGGCCGCAAGGCCGCTGCCGGCCAGCAGCTGGTCGAGCGCCTGGCGCGGTGCGAGCCGGCCCGAGACCGCCGGCGCGGTCTTGCCCGCCACCAGGCTCTGCTGCACCACGAGCTGCACGCCGGTCTGGCGCGCCCAGTCGTTGAGCGCCTGGGCCAGCGGCTGGGCCGCGATGCGGATCGGCACCGGGTCGGCCGGCAGCGCCTGGGCCGATGCGGTCAGGTGGGACAGCGCGAGCGCCAGGGCCAGGGCCAGCGGTGCCGGCTTCGATGTCAAGCAGTTCATCTACGTTTCCAGATTTCGAATACAAATGGTTCTCATCTGGGTTGACGCACGATGGGCGGGAAATACCGTAGCCCCGCCGAAAATTTTTTTGGGCCCGCGCTTGTCTCAGTGCGCGGCGACCAGCTCGGTGACCGCGCCCGCGTCTTTCAGCCGCACCGGCAAGGCGCTCGGCAGCGCGCGGCGCAGGGTGCGCGGATCGCGCGGATCGAAGGTGCCGGTCAGCCGCAGCGCCGCCACGGCCGGATCGTTCACCACCAGGCCGGTGCTGCCGTAGCGCTCGAGCTCGGCCAGCGCGCGCGCCAGCGGCGTGTCGACGAAGCTCAGCCGGTGCTCGCGCCAGGGCGCGATGCCCTCGGCCGGCACCGCCGCCACCGTGCCGAGCAGGCCCTGGGCATCGCTCTCGAGCTGCTGGCCGGCGACCAGGAAGACCGCCTCGCGCAGGCTCGCGGCCGAGGGCGCGGCCCAGGCACCGTCCCCGGTACGGTCGCGCCGCGCCACGCGCACGCGGCCCTCGTCCACCGACACCCGCGTGCCGTCCGCGCCGTCGATCCCCGGCGTGTGGCGCACGGCGAAACGGGTGCCCACCACGCGCACCTCCAGCGGCCCGGCCAGCACCGAGAACGGCCGCTGCGCATCGGACTGCACGGCGAACACCGCCTGTCCCTCGAGCAGCCGCACCTCGCGCCGGTCGCGGAACAGCTGCACCTCGATGCGGGTCGCGGTGTCGAGCCGCAGGCGCGTGCCGTCGGGCAGCGGCAGTTCGAGCTGCTGGCCGCGCCGGGTGGCGAAGGCCTGCACGAACACCGGCTGCGCCTGCAGCTCGCGCCAGCCCAGGTAGCCGGCGCCGACGGCCATGCCGGTGGCCGCCAGCGCCAGCGCCGGTTTCATGAAGCCGCGCCGCGTGGGCGCGGCCGCGCGGCCCGCGAAGCCTTCGCGCCAGCCGGCCACGGTCGCGGCCGGGATCGCGTCGACGGCCCGCCAGCGCGATTCCCAGGCACGCCAGGCCTCGCCGCGGCGCGAATCGGCCACCAGCCAAGCCTGGAACTCGCGCTCCTCGCCCGCGCTCCAGCCCTCGCGCTGGCGGCGCACGAACCAGTCGAGCACCTGCTCTCGCAGGCGCGATGCGTCTTCCGGTGGTGGCGTCGAAGTCATGTGGCGAGGGCGTCCCTGGGGATGGAGACGCACGAGCGGGCGCCAACCCTGTAGGACGCGGTCTCTCTTCGGTTCATCGTGGCTGCGTTCATTTCCCGTCGCGCTCCAGGCAGTCCCAGCAGGCGGCCATCGCGATGCGCAGCTGCATCTCGACCGTGCGCACCGAGATGCCCATGCGCTCGGCGACCTCGGCATACGAGAGCCCGTCGAACTTGTAGAGCACGAAGGCCTCGCGGCAGCGCGGCGGCAGGCCGTCGATGGCGGCGATCATCGCGGCCAGCCCCTGGCTCGAGGCCAGCGCCGCGTCGGGCTCGAAGCTCGCGGGGCCCATGCAGTCGTCGGGCTCGCCCAGGCCGTCCTCGGTCGCGGCGTCCGCCAGCCCGGCGCGCACGCTGCTGCGCCGGTGATGGTCGGTGACCAGGTTGCGCGCGACCCGGTAGAGCAGCGCGCGCGGATCGCGCACCACGCTGCCCGCGCGCTGCGCCTCGTAGACGCGCGCATAGCTCTCCTGGGCGAGGTCGGCCGCGGTGGCGCGGTCCGGCACCTTGCGGGACAGGAAGTTCAGCAGTTCGCGGTAATAGCGTTCGAACACGGGCGCGCCGGCACCGGCAAGGGTGGGTCGAAGTCCAGGAGGCAGGTTGGCTTCGACGCGGCGTGGCTGACCTGAGGCGGTTCAAGGGAAGGCGGGGAGCGCGGATTATCGCGGGCTTTCCGGACGGGATAACCCCGGGGCGCAATCAGAAACTTCCGATGGCCGCCACCGGGGCCGCCCGCCTCCAATAGGCGGCGTGCTGCGCGAGGCACGCGATCCACAACATCCAAGGAGGCCCCCATGTCGTCGAACCGGACCCGGCAATTCATCCGCCTGCTGCTGGCGCTGCCCCTTCTGATCGCATCGCTCGGCTTCGCGGGACCCGCGGCCGCCGGCCAATGGAAGGACGGCCTCTACATCGCCGGCTGGCCCTTCCTGCTGAACACCTACGCCTACAAGGTGTGGCTGCCCTCGGGCTACGACGCCAGCCTGCTCGCGGGCCGCAAGCTGCCCGTGATGCTGCTGCTGCACGGCTGCACCTCGGACCCCGAGAACATGGCCGAGGTCAGCCGCATGAACGAGCTGGCGGACCGCGAAGGCTTCATCGTCGTCTATCCGCGGCAGCCGATCCTGCGCAACCCGATGCGGTGCTGGAACTTCTACCAGCCCGAGAACCAGGCGCGCGACTCCGGCGAGCCGGGCGCGATCCAGGCGATCCTGCAGGAGGCGATGAACACCTATTCGCGTGTCGTGGACCGCAACCGCGTCTACGTCGCGGGCATCTCGGCCGGCGGCGCCATGACCGCGACCATGGCGGCCTGCTACCCCGAGGTGTTCGCCGCCGCGGCGGTCCATTCGGGCGGCATGTACAAGGCCGCCACCGATCCGCTGCACGGCCTCGAGACCCTGCTGACCGGCAGCAGCGCCGACCCCGACGTGCGCGGCCAGGATGCCTGGGAGTGCGGCGGCAGGCGCGCGCGCCTGATGCCCCTGCTGGTCTTCCACGGCACGGCGGATGCCGTCGTCAATCCGAAGAACGGCAAGCAGGTCGCGCAGCAGTTCGTGCAGCTCGACGACATCGCCGACGATGCCAGGGACAACGATTCCGTGCCGTTCCAGAGCCCGGCGGGCCAGGTGTCCTACGACGACGGCTTCAAGCGCAATCTGCCCAGCAGCACCGAATCGATCGCCGGCACGGCGGACAAGCATGCCTACCGCAAAGAAAGCTACCTGAGCGCCGACAAGACGAAGATACTGGTCCAGATGTACACCATCGACGGCATGAACCACGCCTGGAGCGGCGGCAAGCCCGGCATGCTGTTCAGCGATCCCCAGGGCCCCGACGCCTCGCGCATCACCTGGGACTTCTTCAAGGCCTACACGCTGGACGGCAATGTCGCGCCGCGTTGAGCCGCCACCGTTGGACTGAAGCAGGCCATGGCGCAGGACCCCTCGCTGCCCGACATCCCGTTCCATGCGATCGTCGAGCAGTCGCTGGCCGGCATCTACGTGCTGCAGGACGAATGCTTCGCCTATGCCAACGCCACCTGGGCCGCGCTGGTCGGCTACACGCCGCAGGAGATGATCGGCGCGCACCTCGATCGCTTCGTCCCGCCCGACTTCCTGCCCGAGGTGCTCCGGCGCTACCACCTGCGGCTGGACAGCAATCCGCCCAGCCTGCGCTTCATCACGCGCGGGCTGCATCGCGACGGCCGCACCATCTACATCGAGGTGCACGGCACGCGCATGATGTTCGGCGGCCGCCCGGCCGTCATGGGCGTCGGTGTCGATGTCACCCAGCAGTTGCGCAACGAGCAGGAGCTGCGCACCTCGCAGCAACGCCTGCGCGACCTCGCCGCCCACACGGCACGCACGCTCGAGGAACAGCGCCAGAGCTTCGCGCGCGACATGCACGACGTGCTCGGCGGCATGCTCACCTCGATCAAGATGGACGCATCGCGCGTGCTCAAGCGCAGCGAGGGCGAGGAGACGCGCGCGCTGGTCCAGGGGATCCTGGGGCTGACGCAGCAGACCATCGACGCGGTGCGCAGCATGTCCGAGGCCCTGCGCCCGAGCGCGCTCGACCACCTCGACCTGTCGGTCGCCGTCCGGCGCGACCTGCAGGAGTTCTCGCGCCGCCATGGCATCGCGCACCGGGTCCAGGCGCAGGAGATCTCGGCGCGCCTGTCGCCCCGTCGCGCCCTCGCCGTCTACCGCATCTTCAGCGAGGCGCTGACCAACGTGGCGCGCCATTCGCAGGCCATGCTGCTCGAGGTCGCGCTGGAGCCCGCCGGCGACGAGCTCGTGCTCGCCATGCACGACGATGGCCAGGGCTTCGACCCCGCGACGGTGGCCGGCCCCGCGCTCGGCCTGCTCGGCATGAGCGAGCGCGCGCACGAGATCGACGGCACGCTGCGCATCGACGCAGCGCCCGGCCAGGGCACGCGGCTGGAGCTGCGCGCTCCCCTGCTCTAGCAACGGGAGACGGCCCATGATCGACCTGCTGATCGTGGACGACCACGCCATCTTTCGCTCGGGCCTGCAGCGGCTGATGCTCGACGAGAGCGACATCCGCGTGGCCGGCCAGGCCAGCAACGTCGGCCAGGCGCTCGAACAGCTCCAGCAGGGCCGCTTCAGCCTGGTGCTGCTGGACATCAACCTCGAGGGCCGCAGCGGCCTCGACCTGCTGGCCTCGATCCGCATCAAGTGGCCGCGGCTGCCGGTGCTGGTGCTCTCGATGTATCCGGAGACGCAGTACGCGCTGGTGGCGATCCGCGAAGGCGCCAACGGCTATGTCGCCAAGGACGCCGAGCCCGCGGAGCTCATGGGCGCCATCCGCCAGGTGGCCGCCGGCGGGCAGTACGTGGGCCACCGCATCGCCTCCCAGTTGCACGAGCAGGCCGTCGGCCTCGACACGCGCCCGCCCCACCAGCGGCTCACGATGCGCGAGCACCAGATCATGCTGATGCTGCTCAAGGGCATGTCGCTGACCCACATCGGCGAGGAGATGCTGATCAGCGTGAAGACCGTCAGCACCCACCGCGCGAACCTGCTCGAGAAGCTCGGCGTGGCGAGCACGGCCGAGCTCGTGCTCTACGCGGTACGCAACGGCCTGATCCATTGAGCCCGAGTCCTGGCGCGCCCTTGGGCAAACACCTACCCCTGATCGGAATAGTCTGATCGCCGCGCGAAGCCGCGCTGCCTAAGCTGGCGGCGGCACGCGGCTGGAGGACTCCGGTGGGTCTTCGACGCGTGCCGCATCGACAAGGAAAACAACGGATGACATCGAGACAAAGCCGGACCGTGGCGCCATGGATCGCCGCGGCCTTCGTGCTGCTGGCCGCGGGATGCGGCGGCGGCGGAAGCAGCAGCGCCTTCCTTCCCCTGCCGCCAGCGGGCGGCGGAACGACCGCCCCCGCGGCCGCGAGCCTCAAGGTGCTGTCGACGCGCGCAGACATGGTCAGCGGCGGATCGGCGCTCGTGGAGGTGGTGCTGCCGCCGTCCGCGAACCGGTCGAGCCTCAAGGCCAGCCTCGGCGGCACCGATGTCTCCGGTGCCTTCAAGCCCAACGGCCAGGGGCGCATCCTCGGCCTGGTGAGCGGCCTCGCGATCGGCACCAACAAGCTGACGGTGGCCGCCACCGACAGCTCCTTCGCTGCGGCGGCGCTGGTCGTCACCAACCATCCGGCGCAAGGCCCTGTGTTCTCGGGCGTCCAGTCCCTGCCCTACGTTTGCGCGACGCCCGCCGCCACGCCCGGCGACGCCACCACGCCCGCGACCAATGCCAGCGGCCTGGCCGGCAGCGCGACCGACGCGCAATGCGCGATCGCGACGCAGCGGCGCCTGTTCTACCGGACCCTGACGCCCGTCTCGGTCGCGGCGGGCGACGGCGGCTGTTCCTTCGTGCTGCCCGACCCCTCGCCCCCGGCCCCCGGAACGCCCGCCGCCACGCCCGCGAACTCCTGCTTCCAGCCTTACGAGGCGGCGAGCACGCCGCTCGTCAAGGTCGCGAAGACCCGGCCCGACGGCCTGGCCGAATCGGTGCCGTACATCGTCCAGATCGAGCGCGGAACGATCAACCGCGGCATCTACGACATCGCGGTGCTGATCGACCCGACGCGCGCCTGGAACCCCGCCGACCCGCAGCCCCAGTGGAGCGGCAAGGTCGTCTACTCCTTCGGCGCCAGCACCGGCCAGCCGCGCCTGCAGTTCCGCAGCTCGCAGAACTGGGCCGACGACGCGGCGCTGTCGCGCGGGATGATGGTGGTGGCCAACGGCCTGACCGACTCGGCCTACAACGCCAACCACGTGCAGCACACCGAGACGGTGATGATGATGAAGGAGCACATCGTCGATACCTATGGCGAGATCAAATACACCATGGGCAACGGCTGCTCGGGCGGCTCGATCATGCAGAACACCACCGCCTCGATCTACCCGGGCCTGCTCGACGGCATCCAGGTGCAGTGCGACTACAGCGACACCACGACCACGGCGACCGAGGTCGAGGACTGCGTGCTGCTGGTGAACTACTACGCCTCGCCCACGTGGAAGGCGCTGGTCGCCGGCATGTCGCCCGCGCAGGTCAACGCACGCAAGGCCGCGATCAACGGGCACCAGGACCAGCTCGGCTGCCATTCGTGGAACAACGCCTTCGGCCCCTTCTTCAAGCCCGGCAACTACGTGATCCAGGCCGTGATCGACGCCGACGGCAACATGGCGCCCTTCGGCGCGCCGAGGAACAACTGCGGCCTGCCCGCCGCGCTGGTCTACGACGCGAAGACCAATCCCGCCGGCGTGCGCTGCACCGACGTCGATGCCGCGATCCCCGTCTGGGGCACGGCGCCGGGCACGCGCCGCGCCAACCTCACGTACGACAACACGGGCATCCAGTACGGCCTGAAGGCGCTGCGCTCGGCCGCGATCACGCCCGAGGAGTTCGTCGTGCTCAACGAGAAGATCGGCGGGCTCGATGCCGACAACGAACGCTCGCCGGCCCGCTCTGTGGCCGACGCGGCGGCCCTGCCCATCGCCTACCGCTCGGGCAACGTGGGCAGCGGCCTGAACTTCTCGAAGCTGCCGATCATCGATGCGCGCGGCCGCGACGAGACCGGCATCCACCACACCTGGCGCAGCTTCTCGCAGCGCGACCGCATCGACGCGGACGCCGGCGGCCATGGCAACCAGGTCATCTGGCGCTTCGGCCCGGGGCTGGCGGCCTCGGCGTCGATGACGCTCGACTCCTTCCTCGGCATGGACGCCTGGCTCAGCGCACTGAACACCAGCGCGCCCAAGGCCTTCGTGAACGATGCGCGGACCCAGCAGCAGGTGGTCGCGGCCAGGCCGCGCTCGGTGTTCGACTTCTGCTACCTGTCGAGCGATGCGACGCAGACCACCAAGGTCACGGACCCTGCCGTTTGCGACGCCGATCCGGGCCTGGTGCTGCGTGCCTCGCCGCGCCAGGTCGCGGGCGGCGCGCGCACCGAGAACATCCTCAAGTGCCAGCTGAAGCCGATCGCCGCGGCCGACTATGCGCCCTCGACCCTGAGCGATGCGCAGCTCGGCCGGCTGCGTGCCGTCTTCCCCGACGGCGTCTGCGACTTCGCCAAGCCCGGCGTCGGCCAGCAGCAGCCCGCGGGCCTGCTCGACTACAGCGCGGTGACTGGCGGTGTCGTGCTGCCGGCCGCGCCGGTGTCCTCACCGCTGTAGCCGAACGCGCGAGGCTCAGGCCGCGAAGCCGTAGAGCGCGGCCGGGTTGTCGACCAGGATGCGCCGGCGCGTGTCCTCGCTCGCGGCCCACGAGAACAGCAGGTCGTACAGCGGCGCGCTCTCGGGGCGCGGATCGCGTCCCGGATGCGGCCAGTTGCTGGCCCACAGGCAGCGCTCGGGAAAGGTCTCTGCCAGCGTGCGCGCGAGCAGGCTCACGTCGTCGTAGCCGGGCGCGCCGCTTTTCGAGGTCTCGTAGGGCGCCGAGAGCTTGATCCACACGCGGCCCGCGTCGATCACGCGCAGCAGCGACTGGAACGAGGGATGGCTGGGCGCCACCGGCTCGAGGAACTTGCCGTTGTGGTCGAGCACCAGCCGGCACGGCAGCTTCCTGAGCACCTCCTCGTGCTCGGGCATGGTGCGGCCGTCGAGCTGCAGGTTGATCATCCAGTCGGCATCGGCCATGCGCGCGGCCATGCCCGGCAGCGACTCCCAGCCCAGCACGCCGCCGATCATCATGTAGCGCACGCCGCGCATGCCGCCCGCATGCAGGCGCGCGATCTCGGCGTCGGGCGCATCGGGCGCCAAGAGCGCGATGCCGCGCGCCGCCTCGCCGAACTGCGCCAGCGCATCGAGGGTGCAGCGGTTGTCGAAGCCGTAGCCCGTGGGCTGCACCACCACCGCGCGCTCGATGCCCAGCGGCTGCTGCACCTGCTCGCGGTAGGCCGACACCGGCGAATGCGGCGGCACCCAGGCGACGTTCGGGATCAGCGGGAAGCGGTCTTCGTAGATGTGGACGTGGCAGTCGCAGGCGCCTGCATAGCGCGCGTTCCGGGTCGGTTCCATGGAGGCTCTCGGTGGATGGGGAAAGGGATCAGGCCGGCACGCCGAAGGCCTGGCGCCAGCGATGGGCCTCGGTGGCATTCACCGCGCCCTTCGGCACCCGGCCCTGGAAGATCTCGGCCAGCTGCGACACGGTTTCCATCGCCTGGTGCTCGACCGCGGGCGGCGTGAGGCCGCCGATGTGCGGCGTGGCGATCGCACGCGGATGGCGCGCCACCGCGGGCGACGGCATCTGGTCGGGCGCGCGGCCCACGTCGAGCGCGCAGCCCGCGATCGTGCCGGCATCGAGTGCCGCGACCAGCGCGTCCTCGTCGACCAGGTTGCCGCGCGCGGCATTGATGAAGAAGGCGCCCGGTTGCATCGCCGCGAAGGCCGCGGCGTTCATGAGGTTCTCGGTGTCTTCGGTGGCCGCCGCGAGGCAGACCACGAAGTCGGACTGCGCGAGCAGCTCGCCGAAGCCGGCCTGCGCGATGCCGGGCTGCGCCACCACCGCGAAGGGATCGTGCACCACCACGCGCATGCCGAGCGCCTGCGCGACGGTGCAGAGGTAGCGTGAGATTTGCCCGTAGCCGATCACGCCGAGCGTGGCGCCGCGCAGCTCGCGGCCCATGGCGGGCGGCACCGGCAGGCCCGCGTGGTAGAGCGCGGTGGAGGTGCTGATGCCGCGCGCGAGGTCGATCATCGCGCCCACGATCCATTCGGACACCGAGGCGATGAAGCCCGCGCTGGCCTGCGTCACCAGCACGCCGTGGCGGCTCGCGGCGGCGAGGTCGATGTTGCGGATGTCGATGGCGCAGCGCACGAAGGCCTGCAGCTTCGGCAGCGCGGCGAACAGCGCCTCGTCGCCCACGGTCTGGCGGTAGGAGACGATGGCGTCGCAGTCGCGCGCCAGCTCGGCGATCTCGTGCGACGAGAGATCGCGGTCCTCGGGATTGAAGCGCACCTGCGCGAAGGCGCGCAGCGCGTTGCTGGCGCGCTCGCCGAAGTAGTGGGCGAGCTTGCTCTGGGGATGGCTGACGAAAACCGTGGTCATGGACAAGGCAGGAAGAAAAGAAAAAGGCGGCCTCAGCCGCGCGGCGGCGCCACCGAGTCGCGCGCCACCAGCGTGGGCGCGAACAGGAACTCGCCCGCGGGCAGCGCGCCATCGGCCAGGCGGCTCATCACGCGCTCGACCATCACCTGCGCCATCTCGGGCACCGGCACGCGCACCGAGGTCATCGCGGGGTACATCAGGGTGGAGAGGAACACGTTGTCGATGCCGACCACCGACACGTCGTCGGGCACCGCGAGCCCGGCATCGCGAAAGCCCGCCATCAGGCCGTAGGCCAGCAGGTCGTTGACGCCGACCACGCCGGTGGGCCGCTCGGGCAATTGCGCGAGCTGGCTGGCCTGGGTGCGGCCCAGCTCGCTCATCATCGAGTCGCCGTACTCGTCGACCGGCAGGCCCTCGACCACGCGCGCGCTGCCCTCGAGGCCGGCCGCCCCCGCGGCCGCGAGAAAACCCTGAATCTTCTCGTTGCGGCTCATGGTGCGCCCCGATGGCGTGACGAAGGCCAGCCGCCGGTGGCCCCGTTCGATCAGGTGCGCGGTGGCGATGCGCGAGGACTCGAAGCTGTCGACCGTGACGTGGTCGATCACCGAGGCCTCGCCGGGCGTGGCGCGCCGGTCGTAGCTCACCACCACCAGGCCGCGCTCGGCCGCGGCCTCGACATGCTGCTCGTCGATCAGCGAGGAGATGATGATCACGCCGCGCACGCCGTGCGCCATCAGGTCCTCGAAGAAGCGCGCCTCGCGTTCCTTCTCGCGGTAGGTGTTGCCGATCATGATGCGAAAGCCGTAGCGCTCCTGCGCCAGCGCCTCGACCTCGCGCGCGATGAAGCCATACATCGGGTTGGCCATCGAGGGCACCAGCAGGCCGAGCAGCGGCGTGTGGCCGGTCTTGAGCTGCCGCGCCGAGGTGTTGGGCCGGTACTTGAGTTCGCGGATGGCGTCCTGCACCCGCTCGAGGGTGGCGGCCGCCATGCGGTCCACGCGGCCATTCAACACGTTCGACACGGTGCTGGTCGAAACGCCCGCGCGCTGGGCGACATCGCTGATTCTGCTCACGGTTTTCGGGGTCCTTTCGGGTTCATCGCGGTCCTGCGGTCCTGCGGTCGTGCCTCGTCACAGCCCCATGCGCGTGGGCAGCCAGACCGAGAAGGCCGGCACCAGCACCAGCAGTACCAGGGTGACGAACAGCACCGCGAGGTATTTCATCATCGGCCGCGCCACGTCCTTCACCTGGGTGCCGGTGATGGCGCAGGTGGCGAACAGGCCCAGCCCCACCGGCGGCGCGAACAGGCCGAAGCCCATGGCGATGACCATCACGGTGCCGAAGTGCAGCGGATTGACGCCCAGCTGCGCCGCGATCGGTGTCAGCAACGGCCCGAAGATGATGAGCGCGGGCGCGCCCTCGAGGATGGCGCCGAACACGATCATGATCAGCACCGAGAGCATCACGAACATGGTGCTGCCCCATGCGTGCGCGAACTCGATCATGAACGACGACAGGTACTGCGGGATCTGCTGGATTGTCAGCGCAAACGAGAGGCTGGAGGCGGCCGCCACGATGAAGAGGATGCTGCCCGCCATCGAGGCCGAGCGCACGAACAGGCGCGCCACCGACGACCAGGTGAGCTCGCGGAAGGCCAGCCAGCCCACCACCAGCGCGTAGACCACGGCGAAGGACGAGACCTCGGTCGAGGTCGCGACGCCCGAGGTCACGCCCTTGCCGATCATCGCCACCATCACCAGCGCGACCAGCGCGCCGCCGAGCAGTCGGAACATGGGCGTGCGCACGTCGAAGGCCTGGTCGGGGTCGATGCGCGCGCCGACGTAGATGGTGACCGCGGCCAGCGAGAGCGCGAGCACCACGGCGGGCACGAGGCCGGCCATGAACAGCCCGGCGATCGAGATGTTGGCGACGAAGCCCATGATGATCATGTTGATGCACGGCGGGATGGTCTCGGCCATCACCGCGGTGCAGGCCAGCAGGCCGGCGGTCTCGTTCGGGTCCTGCTTCGTCTTGCGCACGGCCGGCATGATGATGCCGCCGACCGCGGCGATGTCGGCCAGCTTGGAGCCCGAAACGCCCGAGAAGAAGGCGGTGGCCGTGATGGTGATCAGGCCCAGGCCGCCGCGCAGGCGGCCGAACATGCGCAGCAGCAGCTCGATCAGCCGCGAGGACATGCCGTTGGATTCCATCAGCAGGCCGGCCAGCACGAAGAAGGGAATGGCGAGCAGCACGTAGTGGTCGGTGCCGGCCATCACCTGCTGCGAATAGACCAGCATCGGCAGCGAGGGATCGGCCATGAAGAACACCAGCGACGAGAGCGCGAGCACGAAGGCGATCGGCACGCCGAGCATCAGGCCGCCGAGGAAGCCGGCGGTCAGCAGCATCCAGGGCGCGATGGCGTGGCCGGGCACGAAGGCGTTCCAGCCCACGACGGCGGCGGTGAGCGCGATGCCGACGGCCAGGGTGCTCCACACGCGCCGTGCCGGTCCGTTGACGGCATTGGCGAGGCCGAAGAGCGTCATGAACAGGCTGCCGATGACCACCGGGTAGACGTAGATCCACTGCGGCAGGCCGATCGGGGTGGTCATGTTGTAGGCGTCGAGCAGCAGCTCCCACGAGGAGACGAGCAGGCTGGCCGAGACGCCGACCACGATCCAGTTGCCGAACTGGATCAGCGCGGGCTGCCAGCGCGCGGGCAGCAGGCCGCGAAACAGGTCGACGCCCACGTGCTGGCTGCGCGCGAGCACGGTGGCGGCACCGAAGAAGACCTGGATCACCATCAGCGCGCGCGCGACCTCCTCGGCCCAGTCGAAGGGATCGTGCAGGAAGTAGCGGAACACGACCGAGACGAAGACGATGAGAACATCGATCGCGAGCACGACGCCGGCCACGTTCTCCATGGCGCGCGTGAGCCAGGCGAGGCCGCGGCCCGCGGGGTGGGCGGTGCTGAAGCCCAGGGCGCGCGGATCGTGGCCATGGCCCGCGGCCGGCAGCGGCGACACGGGCGGCAAAACGGGCGTGACCGGAGCCATCGGAGGCAGGACGCTGGACATGCCGGTCAGGCGCGGGCGGCGTTGATGGCGGCGAACAGCGGCCCGGTCTCAGGATACTGCTTGGCGAAGGCCGACCAGAGCCTGGCCTCCATCTCCTTGCGCACCTGGTCGCGCTCGTTCTTCGCCATCGGCGTGAAGCTCAGGCCCAGCTTCTTCAGTTCCTCGATGGCGCCCTGCCCTTTCTCGGCGCCGATCTGGCGCTGCTGCGCGGTCGATTCGGCCGCGGCCTTGAGGAAGGCCGGGCGCAGGTCGGCCGGAATGCGGTCCATGGCGCGGCGCCCGGCGATGCAGACCATGGGGCTGAACAGGTGCTCGGTCATCCAGCAGTGCTTGACGACCTCGTTGAGCTTGCTCGCGAGCACGGTGGCGGCATCGTGCTCGAAGCCGTCGACGACGCCGGTCTGCGCGGCCATGTAGAGCTCGCCGAAGGAGATGGGCGTGGGGATGGCGCCCATGATCTTGAAGGTCTCGATGAAGGCGGGCGTGGGCAGCACGCGCAGCTTGACGTTCTTCACCTCGGCCAGCGACTTCACGGGCTGCTTGGTGTAGACGTTGCGCGCGCCGTAGTGCTGGCCCCAGGTGATGACCTGGCAGCCGGTGCTCTTGACGAGCATGTCGTTGAGCTTGGCGCCGACGCCTCCGTCGAGGGCCTTGGCGACATGCTCGTAGCTGTCGAACAGGTAGCCGAGGTCGAGCATGCCGAACTGCGGCGTGACGGTGGCCCAGATCGAGGAGCCGGTGAGCATCATGTCGATGGAGCCGACCTTGACCTGCTGCACGACGTCGCTTTCCTTGCCGAGCTGGTTGTTGGGAAAGTAGTCGATGCGGATGCGCTCGCCGACGGCCTTCTTGAGGTTGACCTGCATGAGCTGGTTCCACGCGAAGTGCGAGGAGTTGAGGTCGGCGACGTGCGAGGACGACAGGCGCAGCGCGACGGTCTTGTCCTGCGCGGCGACGAAGGGCGTGAATCCCGTGCCGGCGGCCGCCATCGCGAGCGGCAGGGCCGACGATGACTGGACGAAGCGGCGGCGTGAAATCGAGGTCATGGCTTGTCTCCTGTGGGTCGGAACGCCCGTTTGGTGCCGTTTGGTGGAACGATTTACTGTATCGATACACAAGACGGGCGGCAATGTGGTTTCGGTAGGTGTTTTCCTTCGTAAACGGCGGTTTTTTGCGGCGCTGTGGACGCGTGCACAGGACAGCGGGTACTTCCCTCCGCGAATGTCCCCCGGCCTTCGGCCTCCTCCTTGATTTCGCTGCGGGAAGCACCCACTGCCCTGTGCACGGAGGCGCAGCAGTTGTGCGGGCCGGTTCACCCGCCCTGCCCCAGGCTCACGTCGACGGGGTACTCCCCGCAGCGAAATCAAGGAGGAGCCGAAGGCGGGGGACATTCGCGGAGGGGAGTACCCCGTCGGCGTGAGCCCGCCCCCGACCTACGGCAACACGGCCCCCACGCCATTGCCACAGAACACACGACCCGCTAGGGTTGTCCATATGACCCCAGAGACCTCCCCAGAGACCTCCCCAGACGCCGCACGAAGCTACGCCATCCAGATGCACGGCGACCAGAAGTACGGCGTGCACCCCTACGTCCATCACCTCGATGCAGTGGTCGCGCTGCTGCGGCCCTATGGGGAACAGGCGCAGGTCGTGGGCTTCCTGCACGACGTGGTGGAAGACACCGACGCCACCGTGGCCGACATCGCAGAACGCTTCGGCACCCTGGTGGCGGGTTGCGTGGCGCTGCTGAGCGACGCGCCCGGTGCCAACCGCAAGGAGCGCAAGGCCCGTACCTATGCCGCCATGTCGCATGTGAAGGGAGAGCAGGAACTCGCGCTGACCGTGAAGGCCGCCGACCGCCTGGCCAACGTGCGCGCCTGCGTGGCCGATGGCCATCGCGACCTGTGGGAGACCTACCGCGGCGAGCACGCCACCTTCAAGGCCGCCGCCTACCGGGCCGGCCAGTGCGATCCGCTCTGGGCCGAGCTCGACACCCTGCTCAGCGACGCCGCAGCGCCTGCGCGTAGGCCGACGGCGTGAGGCCCAGCTCGCGCCGGAACGCGCGCGAGAAACCGGAGGCGCTCGCGAACTGCAGGCGCCATGCGATCGCCTCGATGCTCTCCTGGCCCGCCGCCAGCAACGACTTCGCGAGCTCGAGCCGCAGGCTGCCCAGGTACTGATGCGGCGTGCGGCCCGTCGAGGCCTTGAACGCGCGCACGAAATGGAAACGGCTCAGGCAGGCTTCGCGCGCCATGTCCTCGAGAGACAGCGCGCGTTCCACATGGGCCTGCAGATAGGCCTGCACGCGCGCCAGCCGCGCGGGCGACAGCCCTCGGCCCGCCGTGGCGGGACTGGCCGCCGGCGCGCCCGTGTGCCGGTGCCCGATGCGCGCCAGCAGCGCATGGCCCAGCGTGTCGAGCAGCAGTTCGCCGCCGCTGCTCTCCTGCCTCAGCTCCTGCGCCATCGCCAGCCCGATCTGCGCCACCAGCGGATCGGCCAGCCCGCCCGCGTAGGGCCAGTCGGCCAGCGCCGTGCGCGCCGCGAAGTCAGGGTCGAGCCTGTCGTCGACGTAGAAGTGCAGCAGCTCCACGCCCTCGCCCTGCAGCCGCAGATGGTCGACCGGCACCCCGCCCGGGCAGATGCAGAAGCGGCCCGGCTGCGCCTCGAAGTGCTGCTCGGCCTCGCCGTCCGCGCGCCGCGACACCCGGCCATGGCCCGCGATGCCGATCGCCACCTCGGTCACCGGCTGCACGAAGCCGGGCGCGTCGACCGCCGCGTGCCGGCGGATCTCGGCGCCGAAGCCGCGCCAGGGCCGCGCGAACGAGTCGGCGAGCGCGAGGCTGCCGGCCGCCGCGTACTTGGCGCCGTAGCTGGACGATGCGGCAGGAAGAGCGGTCGCGTGGTTCACTGAGCAATCCCGGACAAGAACAGAGCAAGCGCGGAATCCTACGAACGGCGGGCCGCCGGTACAACCTCGCAGACCCCGACGCGGCGTCCCGGCCCCACCCCATCGATCACCTCGGAGACATCCCCATGCCCTTCCTGTCCCTGCCCTTCCACCGCCTGCGCTACGAAGACACCGGCGGCCACAAGCCCGCGCTGGTGTTCTGCCACAGCTTCGGCATGCGCGCCGAGATGTTCGCGCCGCAGCTGCGCCACTTCGCCGCCACCCACCGCTGCATCGTCTGGGACCAGCGTGCCCATGGCGAGAGCGCGGCCGAGCATCCCTTCGGCTTCTGGGACTCGGCGCGCGACCTGATAGCGCTGCTCGACCACCTGGGCATCGACCGCGCCGCGGTGGCCGGCACCAGCCAGGGCGGCTTCGTCGCGCTGCGCGCCGCGCTGCTCGCGCCTTCGCGCATCGCCAGCGTGGCGGTGTTCGGCTCCTCGATCGATGCCGAATCCGAGGTCACGCGCGAGGCCTACCGCGCCCTGGTCGCCGAGGTGCAGGCCTCGTCCTTCGAGGCGCCGCCGCTGCAGGCGATCGAGGCCATGGCCCATGTCTGCTTCGGGCCGGACTTCGACGCTGGCGCCTGGAAGCGCTCATGGCAGTCGTGGAACCCGGTGCAATGGCAACTGGCCTTCGACGCGCTGGCGGGCCGCGATGCCATCGCGCCGCTGGTGGGCGCGCTGCACATGCCGGTGCTGGTGATGCACGGCACGCGCGACAACGCCTATCCGATCGAGGTCGGCCGCCGCATCGCCGCGGCCATCGCGCAGGCGCGCTGCGTCGAGGTCGAGGGCGGGCAGCACTTCCTGAGCATCACCGATCCCGACGTGGTGAACCGCACGCTGGCCGCCTTCCTGGCCGAGCATGCGCAGCGCGCGCCCGAGCGGCTTCAGCCGGCCTCAACGTCGGCCTGAGCGGCGCCCTTGCCGCCGATCATGCGCCACGCACTGACGGCGCTGAGCAGCGCCAGCCCGGCGCTCAGCAGCATCACCCAGCGGAATCCCGCCACGAAGGCTTCGGCCACCGCGCGCCGCAGGGTCTCGGCCGTGGCGGCGTCCACGCCCGGCGGCATGGCGGCCCCGGCGAGGCTGGCGCGCTCGCCTTCGAAGAAGGCCGTCACCTGCGCCGAGGCGCCCGCGGCCTGCAGCCGCTCGGCCAGCGCGGCATCGAAGGCCCAGGCCATGACCGCGCCGAACACCGCGATGGCCAGCACCGCGGCCGCGCGCGAGACCGCGTTGTTCACGCCCGAGGCCACACCCGCGAGGTCGGGGCCGACGGCATTCATCACCGTGGTGGTGAGCGGCGCCACGGTCACCGCCATGCCCAGGCTCAGCACCACCACGGCCGGCAGGAAGCCGCTCCAGTAGCTCGCGCCGACGCCGGGCAGCGCGAACAGCCCGAAGCCCACGGCCGCGATCGCGGGCCCGATCACCAGCGGCAGCCGCGGTCCGAAACGGTCGACCAGCTGGCCGGCCCAGGCCGAGAGCGCGAACATGACGAGGATGAAGGGCAGCAGCGCCGCGCCGGCCGCCGTGGCCGACCAGCCCTGCACCTGGATCAGGTTGAGCGGGAAGAAATAGAGGCCGCCGCCGAGCGCCGCGTAGAGCAGCAGGGTGAGCAGGTTGGCGCCGCTGAAATTGCCGCTGCGAAACAGCGAGAGCGGCAGCATCGGTGCGCGCACGCGGCGCTCGATGGCGACGAAGCCGACGCTGCCCGCGATGCCGATCGCCAGCGCCGCGCGCACGGCCGCCGAGGCCCAGCCCTGCGTGGGCGCCTCGATGAACGCATAGACGATGCCGCCGAGCCCGGCCGTGGCCAGCAGCGCGCCCCAGGGGTCGAGGCCGCCGCGGGCCGAGGCGCCGCGGCTCTCGGGCACGTGGCGCCAGCAGATCCACAGCACCAGCAGCGCCATCGGCACGTTGATCAGGAAGGCCCAGGTCCACGAGAAATGATCGACCAGGAAGCCGCCGAGCACCGGCCCCACGGCCCCCGTGATGCCGCTGAAGCCCGACCAGGTGCCGATGGCCTTGCCGCGCGCCTTCTCGGGAAAGGCCGCGCTGATCAGCGCCAGGCTGCCCGGCACCAGCATCGCGCCGCCGAGGCCCTGCACCGCGCGCGCGGCGATCAGCTGCTGCACGCTGGCCGCGAGCGCGCAGGCCACCGACGAGAACGCGAAGATCGCGACGCCGATCGCGAACACGCGGCGGCGCCCGAAATGGTCGCCGAGCGCGCCGCCCACCAGCAGCAGCGCGGCCAGCAGCAAGGCATAGGACTCGACCACCCACTGCGCCTGGAAGGCGGTGGCGCGCAGGTCGGCCTGGATCGCGGGCAGCGCGACGTTGACGACCGTGCCGTCGATGAAGGCCATGCTCGAGCCGACGATGGCCGCGGCCAGCACCCAGGGCCTGGAGGCCTCGGGGCAACCGGTGTCGTCGCCGGGCGTCTTGCCGATCTGTGCCATCGCTGGTCTCCGCTCCAGAGCATCGATTCGCCACCCGCCCTGCCCCGCCCCGCTGCTGGCGCGGGACGGCCGCCATCAAGGCGCGCAGGCGGTCGCCGACGGATTCGCGCGCGCGGCAGCCACGCTGCGCGCCATCGCCGCGGCCGCGGCCGCGGTCACGCGCTGGGCGCCCTGCGCCACCGCGTCCATGCCGGTGCCCACGGGTTCGCCGGCCTCGAAGCTGCACACCAGGGTGCGCGGCTCGTCGGCGCGCCGCAGGGTCCAGCTGAAGGCCGCTTCCACGCGCCCGCCGTCGACCGCGTCGAACTGCTTGAGCTGGGCCGCGATGCGCCACACCGGCTGCACATTGGGGCGGCCGCCCTTGCTGACGTCGAGCGCGCCCAGGCGCGTGGCGATGCCGCTGGCCAGCGCGTCGCGCAGCTCGTTCTCGAACGACGAAGCCCAGCGGTGCTGCTCGAGCACCTCGACCTGAACGCTGCCGCCGGGCTTGCGCACCACCATCTGCGGCCGGGCCAGCCTCTCGGGCACGGCCACGGGCGCGAGCTCGATGGCCAGCGGCACGCTGCCGCTGGCGGCGGGCGCGGCGATCTGGTCCGCGGGCACGCTGCTGGCAAGGGTGTAGTAGCTGTCGGGCTTGCTTGCGCAGCCCGCGAGCGCGGCCAGCACGGCGATGCCGGCGAGAAGGGTTCGGCTGTGCGTCTTCGTCATTTCTTGTCGTCCGGTTTGCCGCGCAGCAGCGATTCGGGATGGCGCTCGAGGTAGTCGGTCAGCACGCGCACCGAGCCGGCGGCGCGCGTGAGTTCCTGCAGCATCTGGCGCGTGTCCTGCTGCAGCGGCGAGTCGTCGGCCAGCGTGCGCTCGGCCGAGTTCACGGTCTTGCGCACATCCTTCATGGCCGCGGCCAGTTCGGGCGTCACGTCGTTGTTGATGCGGCTCACGGTCTGCTCGGTGGCGGTCAGCGTCTTGTTGAGCGTGGCCAGCGTGGTGCGCAGGTCCTGCGCGATCTGCTCGTAGGGCACCTTGTTGAGCTTGCTCGCGATCTCCTGCACCTGCGACTGGATCTCGTCGAGGCTGTTGGCCATGGTCGGCAGCTCGATCGGGCTCTTGCTCAGGTCGATCTTGGCGGGCGGCGCCTTCGGGAAGAAGTCGAGCGCGACGTAGACCGAGCCCGTGATCAGGTTGCCGTTGCGCAGCTGCGCGCGCAGGCCCTTCTCGGTGAGGAAGCGCAGCCGCTCCTGCTGCGAGAAGCGCGGCTCGTTCTCGCTCGCGCGATCGGTGCTGCGGCGGCGCAACCGGTCGGGGTAGATCTGCACCAGCACCGGCATGCGGAACTCGCGCTCGGCGCGGTCGAACTCCACGCCGATCGACTTGACCTCGCCGATCACCACGCCGCGGAAGTCGACCGGCGCGCCCGGCACCAGGCCGCGCAGCGACTGGTTGAAATACATCAGCAGCGTCTGCGAGGGACCGTCGGGCTCCTTCATCGCCGTGGTCTCGTCGGCCGCCAGCATGAAGGCCGTGTTCTCCTTCGCGAGCGGGCCCATGGCGTCGTCGGGCGCCTGGAACGCGATGCCGCCGAGCAGGATGGTCGCGAGCGACTGGGTGCGCAGCGTGAAGCCGCTGGCGCTGAGCTGCGCATCGATGCCGCTGGCCTGCCAGAAGCGCGTGTTGACGCCCACGAACTTGTCGTAGGGCGCGTTGACGAACACGCGCAGCGTCACGCCGCGGCCGTCGCCGTCGAGCTCGTAGGCCGCGACCTGTCCCACCTTGATGCGGCGGAAGTAGACGGGCGAGCCGACGTCGAGCGAGCCGATGTCGGCCGCGCGCAGCAGGAACTGCTGGCCCGAGTCGTCGCGCGTGACGATGGGCGGCGCCTCCAGGCCCTTGAACTCGCCCGAGGTCTCCTTCGACACGCCGGCGTCGGCGCCGATGTAGGCGCCCGACAGCAGCGTGTTCAGGCCCGAGATGCCCGAGGTGTCGAGCCGCGGCCGCACCACCCAGAAGCGCGAGTCCTCGGAGGTGAAGCCCTCGGCCTCCTTGTTGAGCTGCACCAGCACGCGCACGTGCGAGCGGTCGCGCGCCAGGCGCAAGCTCTGCACCAGGCCGATCTGCACGTCCTTGTACTTGACGGCGGTCTTGCCGGCCTCCAGGCCCTCGGCGGTCTTGAAGGTCAGCACGATCTCGGGGCCGCGCTCCATCAGGATGCGCGCCACCAGCATCACGCCGACCAGCGCGGCCACGATCGGGATCAGCCAGATCAGCGAGGGCAGCCACTCGCGGCGGCGCTTGACCTGCGGCCTCGGCAATGGCGGCGCGGACGGCGCCGGTCGGTCTTGCGGTCGTTCTTCTTCACTCATGCTGCTTGTTCTTCCCTGTTCTCGAAATTCTCTTGCACGGCCTGTGCCTGCCGGCTGTCCCAGGTGAGCTTCGGATCGAAGCTCAGCGAGGCCAGCATGGTCAGCACCACCACCGAGCCGAAGGCCGCGATGCCCACGCCCGCGGTGATCACCGCGAAGCCCTGGATCTGCACCAGGCCGGTCAGGAGCGACACCACGAACACGTCGAGCATCGACCAGCGGCCGATGATCTCGATGATGTGATAGAGCTTGGCCCGCTCGTGCTGCCGCCAGCTGCTGCCGCGCTGGGCCATCACCACGAGCAGGAACAGCACCGCCAGCTTGAACAGCGGCACCAGGAAGCTCGCGATGAAGACGATGGCCGCGAGCCCGTAGGCGCCCGAGACCCAGAAATAGATCACGCCGCTGAGGATGGTGTCGTACTGCGCCCCGAACAGCGTGCGCGTGATCATCACCGGCAGCAGGTTGGCCGGGATGTACATGATGCAGGCCGCGATCAGGAAGGCCCAGGTGCGCGTGAGGCTCTGCGGCTTGCGCGTGTGCAGGTGCGTGCCGCAGCGCCCGCAGGCGTCGCCCTCCTGCGCGTCCTGCCAGACGGCCGCGCAGTGCGGGCAGGCCAGCAGGCCCAGCGAGGCGGCGGTGACGACCGGCGGGTCGGCGGCGGGTTCCGGTTCGGGCGCGGGCGGCCTGCGCAAGGCGGGGAACTTCATGCGGAAGCCCCCTGCTCGTCCTCGTCGCCGGCGGCGCGGAAGGTCATCTCCCAGAACGCGCCGGGGTTGAACGACAGCACCGCCGTCAGCGTGACCGTGAGCGCCATGAAGGCCCACAGCGCCGGCCCCGCGACCACCGTCGCCATGCTCGAGAGCTTGACCACCGCCACCAGCACGCCGAGCAGGAAGACCTCGATCATTCCCCAGGGCCGCAGCGACTGCATCAGCCGCACCAGGATCGCGAAGCCCAGCGGCCGGTGCTCGCGCCGCAGCGGGATCAGCAGGTAGACCAGGATGCACAGCTGCAGCAGCGGGAACAGGATGGTGGTGGCCAGCACCAGCAGCGCCACCACCGACATGCCCTCGGCCCCGAGCACCACCACCGCGCCGGCCAGCGTGGTCTGGCTGCGCAGGCCCTGCAGCTCGATCTCGACGATCGGGAACAGGTTGGCGATCGCGAACATGATGAGGCTGGTCACGGTCAGCGGCAGGATGCGGCTTTCCTGCGCGCCCGGGTGGCGGCCGATCTCGGTGCCGCAGCGCGCGCAATGGGCCACCTCGCGCGGCTGCAGTTCGGCGCGGGCATAGACAGCGTCGCAGCCCGGGCATACCACCGTGTCAGGTACTTCCTTCATGGGGCCGTACCCTAACCTATTCAGCCCGCGTGTCCCGTCGTCCTGAGCCGCAAGCTGCTGAAGATTGCGGCGACACCGGCACAACAGCCGGCCAGCACCAGCGCCACCACCGGCCCGTGGCCGCCGTGCGGGCTCCAGAGGCTGAAGACGCCGGCCAGCACCACCGCGCCCAGGGTCTGGCCCGTGAGCCGCGCGGTGCCGAGCATGCCGCTGGCCGCACCGCTTCGGTGCGCGGGCGGCGAGGTCACGATGGTGTGGTTGTTCGGCGACTGGAACAGCCCGAAGCCCAGGCCGCACAGCGCCATGCGCCAGGCGATGTCGGCATTGACCGGGTGCGCCGGCAGCAGCGCCAGCGAGAACAGGCCGGCGGCCATCAGCCCCAGGCCGATGCCGCCGAGCAGCCCGTCGGGATAGCGGCCGATCAGCCGGCCGGCCAGCGGCGCCATCGCCACGATCGCCAGCGGCCAGGCCGTGATCAGCAGGCCGGCCTCGAAATGGCTGCGGCCGTAGACCTCGAGCAGCAGGAACGGCAGCGCGATGTAGGCCAGCATCTGGGCGCAGAAGGCCGCCACCGAGGTGCCCATGGAGAGCGCGAACACCGGGATGCGCAGCAGGTCGATCGGGAACAGCGGCACCGCGAGCTTGCGCTGCCGGCGCAGGTAGACGAAGCCCACTGCCACGCCGGCCAGCAGCGTGAGCCAGGCGCTCAGCGGCGGGCCGCCCGCCGCCACCCCGCCCTCGCGCACGCCCAGGCGGTCGACGCCGAGGAACACCAGCGAGAACATCAGCACGTTGAGCGTCACGTCGACCGGCGAGAAGCGCAGGCCCGCGGCCGGCGCCACGCGGTTGAACGGCAGCGCCTTCATGCCGAGCGCGAAGGTGACGATGCCCAGCGGCACGTTGATGGCGAACAGCCACGGCCACGAGGCCACCGACAAGATGGCCGCCGCCACCGAGGGCCCGGCCACCGACGAGGTGGCGACCACCAGCGAGTTGATCGCCATGCCCTTGCCGAGCTGCGAGGACGGATAGGTCAGCCGCACCAGCGCCGCGTTCACGCTCATGATGCCGGCCGCGCCCAGGCCCTGGAAGGCGCGCGCGGCGATCAGCGTGGTCAGCGAGTTGGCGAAGGTGGCGGCCGCCGAGGACAGCGTGAACACCGCCATGCCCACCAGGTAGACGCGCCGGTAGCCGACCAGGTCGCCCAGCGAGGCCAGCGGCAGCAGCATCACGAGGATGGCGATCTGGTAGGCGTTCACCACCCAGATCGACTGCGAGGCGCTGGCGTTGAGCTCGCGCGCGATGCCCGGCAGCGCGAGGTTGACGATGGTGCCGTCGAGCACCGAAACGATCAGCCCGAGGATGATCACCAGCATCGACCAGCGCCGCGCGGGCTGGTCGAGGCCATCGCTGACGCGCGCACCGCCCTCGGTGCCCAGGCTGGCCGCCACGCTGCTCATCAGGCCTCCTGCACCCGGCGCGCCGGTTGCGTGCCGCGCCCGCCGCCCAGCGTGAGCCAGGTCAGCACGCCGGCGATCAGCGCGCCCGCGGCCATGCCGGTCACCATCGGCAGCGGGCCGCCGTCGGTGAAGGCGCCCACCACCGCCATCGCCACCGCGCCGGTCAGCATCTGCAGCGTGCCCAAGAGCGCCGAGGCGGTGCCGGCGATGGCGCCGTGCATCTCGAGCGCCAGCACGCCGGTGGTCGGGATCACGAAGCCCATGAAGCCCGAGGCGATGAAGTACAGCACGATCATCACCCACAGGCTGTCGCCGCCCATGGCGTAGTAGGCGAACATGGCGACCATCGCCACGCCGCAGCCGGCCACGCCGAGCTTCACCAGCCGCGCCAGGCCGAAGCGCTCGCCGAGCGCGCCGTTGAACTGCGAGGCGCCGAAGAAGGCGGCCGCGTTCACGCCGAAGGCCACGCTGTAGAGCGCGGGCGACAGGCCGTAGTGGTCGATCATCACGAACGAGGAGTTCGCGAGGTAGGTGAAGAAGCCCGCCATCGCGAAGCTGCCGATGAACACCAGGCCCAGGTAGTGGCGGTCGCGCAGCAGCAGCCAGTAGGCCGAAAGCGCGCTGCCGATGCTGCTCTCGACGCGCTCCGAGGCCGGCCGGGTCTCGGCCAGCAAGGTGGCCATCATCGCGAGGCCGGCGACGGCCGCGACGGTCACGGCCCAGAACACGCCGCGCCAGCCCGTGATCGCGATCACGCCGCTGCCCACCAGCGGCGCGAGGATCGGCGAGATGCTGAACACCAGCATCAAGAGCGACATCAGCCGCGCGGCATCGGTGCCGGTGTGCAGGTCGCGCACCACCGCGCGCGGGATCGCCATGCCGGCCGCGGCGCCCAGGCCCTGGATGAAGCGCAGCGCGATCAGGGTCTGGATGTCGGTCGCCAGCGCGCAGCCCACGCTGGCGATCGCGAACACCGCGAGGCCCGCGTACAGCGGCGGCTTGCGGCCCACCATGTCGGAGACCGGCCCGTACAGCAGCTGGCCCGCGCCCAGCGAGATGAAGAAGGCCGTGAGGCTCATCTGCACCGCGCCGATGTCGGCGCGCAGGCTCTGGCCGATCGCCGGCAGGGCCGGCAGGTACATGTCGATGGCGAAGGGACCGATGGCGGAGAGCAGGCCCAGCAGCAGGGCCATGCGGAAGAAGGGAGAGGAACGCATTGGAGCGATTGTCGCCAATGCGCCGCCCGCGCGCCGGCGGCGCGCCCAGTGTCCCCTCGCCTCGCCCCCCGCTAATCTTGCGGAAAGAAACGGTTGGCCGGCCGCGGCAGGCCGAGGTTCTCGCGCAGGGTACGACCTTCGTATTCCTGCCTGAAGATGCCACGGCGCTGCAGTTCGGGCACCACGCGGTCGACGAAGGCATCGAGCCCGCCGGGCAGCCACGGGAACATCACGTTGAAGCCGTCGGAGCCCTCGCTCTCGAGCCATTCCTGCATCTCGTCGGCGATGGTCCGGGCGGTGCCGACGAAGGCCAGGCCGCCATAGCCGCCCAGGCGCTGCGCGAGCTGGCGCACCGTGAGGTTCTCGTGCCGGGCCAGCTCGATCACGCGCTCGCGCCCGCTCTGGCTCGCGTTGGTGGGCGGCACCTCGGGCAGCGGGCCGTCGGGGTCGAAGCTGGAGGCATCGTGGCCCAGCGCGATCGACAGCGAGGCGATCGCGCTGTCGTAGTGCACCAGGCTGTCGAGCTTGGCGCGGATCGCCTTCGCCTCGTCGACCGTGTCGGCCACGATGGTGAAGGCACCCGGCAGGATCTTGAGGTGCTCGGGGTCGCGCCCGAGCTTGCGCATGCGCGACTTGATGTCCGCATAGAAGGCGCGCGCGTTCGCCAGCGTGCCCGGCGCCGCGAAGATCAGTTCGGCCGTTTCGGCCGCGAGCTGGCGCCCGGCCTCCGAGGCGCCGGCCTGCACGATCACCGGCCAGCCCTGCACCGGCCGCGCGATGTGCAGCGGCCCGCGCACCGACAGGTGCTCGCCCTTGTGGGCCAGCACATGCAGCTTGGCCGGATCGAAGAAGCGGCCGCTGTCGACGTCGCGCACGAAGGCGTCGTCGGCCCAGCTGTCCCACAGGCCGGTCACCACGTCGTGGAACTCGCGCGCGCGGTCGTAGCGCGCGTCGTGCTCCATGTGGTCCTCGCGGCCGAAGTTCAGCGCCGCGTCGGGATTCGAGGTGGTCACGATGTTCCAGCCCGCGCGGCCGCCGCTCAGGTGGTCGAGCGAGGCGAAGCGGCGCGCGATGTGGAAGGGCTCGTCGAAGGTGGTCGAGGCGGTGGCGATCAGCCCGAGGTGCCGCGTGTGCTGCGCCAGCGCCGACAGCAGGGTGAAGGGCTCGAACGAGGTGGCCGTGTGGCTGCGCTGCAAGGCCTCGATCGGCATGTTGAGCAGCGCGAGGTGGTCGGCCATGAAGAAGGCGTCGAAGCGGCCGCGCTCCAGCGTCTGCGCGAGCTGCTTGAGCCGCTCGAAGTTGAAGTTGGCGTCGGGCCAGGCGCCCGGGTAGCGCCAGGCGCCGGTATGGATGCTGACCGGGCGCATGAAGGCGCCCAGGCGCAGTTGCTTGCGCGTGCTCACGGCCGGTCCCGGAACATCAGAAGGGCTCCTTGAAAGGCCGCAGGTCGAGTTCCTGCGTCCAGGCGCTGCGATGCTGGGCATGCAGCTGCCAGTAGCTCTCGGCGATGGCATCGAGCTGCAGCAGTCCGTCCTCGCCGGCCTGCGCGGCGCGCTGCGGCGAGCCGCTGCGCAGCCGCTCGCCGTCGATGCCGCCGTCGATCACGACATGGGCGACGTGGATGCCCTGCGGGCCGAACTCGCGCGCCAGGCTCTGGCTCAGCGAGCGCAGGCCGGCCTTGGCGGCCGCGAAGGCGGCGAACGGCGGCTTGCCGCGCAGCGCGGCGGTGGCGCCCGTGAACAGCAGGCTGCCGCGCCCCGCGGGCATGGCGCCTTCGAAGGGATTGGCCAGCAGGCCGCGCAACGCCTCGCGCGCGAACACGAAGCCGCCGAGCGTGCTGGTGCGCCAGGCCTGGGTGAACTGCTCGACCGAGATCTCGAGCGTGGGCGCGCGCGCCGCGCTGGAGGCGTTGAACACCGCCACCGACAGCGGCCCGAGCGCGCGCACGCGCTGGCCGACGCCGTGCACCTCGGCCTCGCTCGCCACGTCGGCCGCGAAGGCATGGGCGGTGCCGCCCGCGGCCGCGATCTCGGCGGCCACCGCCTCGAGCTGCTGCGGCGTGCGGCCGGTCAGCGCGACGACCAGGCCATTCTGCGCGAAGCGCCGCGGGGGGGGGGGG
>NZ_JBMDKG010000033.1:0-94286 GCF_057809595.1 Variovorax sp. FG153 | reverse complement strand
TTGGCGAGACAAGAGAAAGTGACTCGCCCGCCGGGGCGAGACCCGGCCAACGGCCTCAGCAGGACCAACAAAAAAATCAAGCAGACAGCGCTGGAAGGATTCAACGAGGCAGCGCCAAAGCAAACGGCAAACTAACCATCCCCAACACCGTAGACATAGTCACCAACCCCGCCACAAACGCCCCGTTGTACCCCATCCTCTGCGCCAGCACATACGCACTCGAAGCCGTAGGAACCGCAGAAAAAGCCATCAACACAGAAGCCTGCGCCGCATCCAGCCGCAACCACCGAGCCAGCCCCCAGGCCACCAGCGGCAAGATGAAGTGCCGAATGGAAAGCACCGAGACAGCCAGCACCTTCCCCCGCCCCAACGTAGCGAACTGCATCCCAGCCCCCGCAGCCAGCAACCCGAGCGCCAACGAAGCCGCCCCGATCCGCGACAAGGTCGGCGTGAGCCAGCCAGGCACCGTGAACCCCAGCACGTTCGCCAGCAACCCCGCCACCGTCGCCACGATCAGCGGATTGCGCACCAGCTGCCGCGCGAATCCGGTCTGCGCATGCCGCGTCATCGGCCACACCGCCGCGATGTTCATCATCGGCACGCACACCCCGATCAGCACCGCGATCAGCAGCAGGCCTTCGGGCCCCGCGAGCCGCTCGGCCATCGCGAGGCAGATGAAGGAGTTGAAGCGGAACGCGACCTGCACGCTCGCCGCGTGATCGCGCCGGTCGAGGTGCGAGCCGAGGCCCGGCACCCAGGGCAGGGCATAGGCCAGCGCCACGCCGCACAGGCTCACGCCCACGCCCGCCATCAGCAGGCTCGAGGTCGCACCAAAATCGAGCGGGCTGCGCACGATCGAATGGAACAGCAGCGTGGGAAAAAGAAAGTAGTAGACGAGGCTCTCGACCTGGTCCCAGACCTTGCGGTCCAGTGCGGTGTAGCGGCACAGGAGCCAGCCGATGGCGATCAGGGAGAAGTCGGGGAAAAGCAGCTGCGCGTAGTTCACCGCGCCGAGCATAAACCGCCCAAACCATGGGTATTCCAGGGCTCGGGCCGAGGCGGCGAGCCGCTAGCATCGCTGCTTTCGCAATTTCGTCCCCATCGTTCAAGGAGTAATCGATGCAACGTCGCCAATGGAGTGCCTTCGTCGGTGCCGCCGCGCTGGTCGCGGTCGCGGGCCCGGCCTTCGCCCAGGGCTATCCCAACAAGCCGGTCGAACTGAGCGTTCCCTTCGCCCCGGGTGGCACGACGGACATCGTGGCGCGCGTGGTGGCCGATCCGCTGGGCAAGGTGCTGGGCCAGCCGGTGGTGGTGATCAACCGCGCCGGCGGCGGCGGCATCGTGGGCGCGGCCGAGACGGCGCGCTCGGCGCCCGACGGCTACAAGCTCGGCGTGGCCACGGTGTCGAGCACGGCGGCCAACCCGGCCATCAACCCGAAGACGCCGTACGACCCGATCAACGACTTCACGCCGATCATCAACATCGCGGCCACGCCGAACATCATCGCGGTCAACCCGAGCTTCCCGGCGAAGAACTACGCCGAGTTCGTGGCCGAGCTCAAGAAGAACCCCGGCAAGTACTCGTACGCCTCGTCGGGCACGGGCGGCATCGGCCACCTGCTGATGGAGCTCTACAAGAGCCTCACCAACACCTTCGTCACGCACATCCCGTACCGCGGCGCGGGCCCGGCGCTCAACGACGTGGTGGCCGGCCAGGTGCCGATCATGTTCGACAACATCCCCTCGGCCATGCCCTTCATCCAGAGCGGCCGGCTGGTCCCGATCGTGGTGTCGGCGCCGCAGCGCCTGGCCGCGCTGCCGAACGTGCCGACCTTCAAGGAAGTCGGCCTCGAGCCGGTGAACCGCATGGCCTACTACGGCATCCTCGGCCCGAAGGGCCTGCCGAAGGAAGTGGTCGACAAGATCAGCGCCGGCGTGAAGAAGGCGGTGGAAGACCCGGCCGTGAAGAAGCGCATCGAGGACACCGGCTCGCTGATCGTGGCCAACACGCCCGAGCAGTTCTCGGCCCAGATCAAGGCCGAGTACGAGGTCTACAAGGACGTGGTGGCCAAGCAGAAGCTCAAGCTCGACTGATTCCACGCCAGCCAAAAGAAGGGCCGTCCCCCGTCGCGGGGAGCGGCCCTTTTTTTTGCTATCTTGCCCACCCATGACCGAGGCCGCCGCCGCACCCACCCCCGACATCGACGAGTTCATCGACGCCCTCTGGCTCGAGGACGGCCTGTCGAAGAACACGCTCGCCGCCTACCGGCGCGACCTCGCGCTGTTCGCGCACTGGCTCGACCAGCAGCGCGGCGGCATGAAGCTCGGCGCCGCGCAGGAGGCCGACCTGCAGGCCTACATGGGCGTGCGGCTGTCGGCCAAGGGCAAGGCCACCTCGGCCAACCGGCGGCTCACGGTGTTCAAGCGCTACTACCGCTGGGCGCTGCGCGAGCGCCGCATCGTGGCCGACCCGAGCCTGCGGCTGATGCCGGCGCGCCAGATGCCGCGCGCGATCAAGCTGCTGTCGGAGAAGCAGGTCGACGACCTGCTCGGCGCGCCCGACGTCGACACACCGCTGGGCCTGCGCGACCGCGCGATGCTCGAGCTGATGTATGCGAGCGGGCTGCGCGTGAGCGAGCTGGTCTCGCTCAAGGTGATCGACATCAGCCTCAACGACGGCGTGCTGCGCGTGCTCGGCAAGGGCAGCAAGGAGCGCCTGGTGCCCTTCGGCGGCGAGGCGCGGCGCTGGATCGAGCGCTACATCGAGGAGTCGCGCCCCGTGATCCTCGACGGCCAGCAGACGCCCGACCTGTTCGTGACCGCGCGCGGCGCGGGCATGACGCGCGTGATGTTCTGGGTCATCGTGAAGAAGCAGGCGGCCGCGGCCGGCATCCACGTGCCGCTGTCGCCGCACACGCTGCGCCATGCCTTCGCGACCCACCTGCTGAACCACGGCGCCGACCTGCGCGCGGTGCAGATGCTGCTGGGCCACGCCGACATCTCGACCACCACCATCTACACGCACGTGGCGCGCGAGCGGCTCAAACAGTTGCACGCGCAGCACCATCCGCGCGGCTGAGGCCCGCGCTCAGTGGCTCCTGCGCCGCCGGCCCTCGGGCGCGGCCGAGAGCGCGGGCGAGAGGGTGTCGAAGAAGGCGCTGACCATGCGCATGTCGCGCCGCTCGGCCAGGCACAGCGCATGGGCCGAGGTGAAGATCTCGGTGTCGCTGATCGCCACGCGATGCAGGTCGGGCGCGGGCACGTACTCGACCTCCGACACCGCGGCGATGCCCAGGCCCTGCAGCACGGCTTCGCGGATCACCTCGCGGCTGCCGATCTCCATCACCACGTCGGCGCGGATGCGTGCCTTGTCGAGCGCGAGCTCGAGCGCCTTGCGCGTGGTCGAGCCCTGCTCGCGCATGATCAGCCGCTCGCCCTCGAGCTCGGCCAGCCGGATCGCGCGGCGGCGCGCGAAGCGGTGCGAGGAGGGCACGAAGATCACCACCGGCTGCTTCATGAAGGGCACCGCGAGGAAGCGCTCGTCGCGCACCATCTGCGCGAGCACGCCCACGTCGGCGCTGTAGTCGAGCAGCTGGTTCAGCACGTCCTGTGAGTTGCCGGTGCTCACCGTCACCTTGATGCCGGGATAGCGCTGGTTGAAGTCGACCAGCATCTTCGTCACGTGATAGGGCCCCACGGCCGCCACGCGCAGGTGGCCGGTGCGCAGCTCGCCCGCGTCGCCCAGCAGGTTCACCGCATCGGCCTCGAGGCTGAAGATCTGCTGCGCGAGCTGCATCAGCTGCTCGCCCATCACCGTGAGCTGCACGCGCCGGCCGCGGCGGTGGAACAGCTCGACCTTGTAGGTCTCCTCGAGAAAGCGCACCTGCGTCGTGATGGTGGGCTGGCTCACGTGCAGGCTCTCGGCGGCGCGCGTGAAGCTGCCTTCGCGGGCCACCGCGAAGAAGGAACGAAGCTGGGTCAGGCGCATGCGGCGGCTCCGGAAAAAGCGGGAATTCTCGATGAATCCGACTATAGGTTCATTGAATACATCGACAAAAAAATTTGAATTGGATCGATGAATGGGCCGGTGATGTACTCGCCGCCAGGTGCTCCAGGTCGGCACGAAAAAAGACGACCGGAACGCCACGAATCCTCGGGCCGCCACGACGGCGGCGCGAGGGACCGGAACCGCAGAAGACTGGAGACACAGATGATGAAACGCAGAAGCTTGCTGTTCGGCACGGCCGCCGCCGTGGGCGCGGCCTTCATTCCACCGGCGAGGGCGCAGCAGGCGCTCACGGTCGGGCTGATTCCTTCCGAGGACTCGCGCGCGATGATCGCCAACAGCCAGCGCATGATGGACATGCTGGCCCAGGGCCTCGGCATGCCGGTCAAGCCCTTCGTGGCGGCCGACTACAACGGCGTGATCGAGGCGCTGCGCTCGAAGCGGCTCGACGTGGCCTACCTCGGCCCGTTCTCGTACGTGCTGGGCACCTCGGTGGCCGACATCGAGGCCTTCGCGGTCGCCGAGACCAAGAAGGCCGGCCGCACCTTCTATTACAGCCAGGTGGTGGCCCACAAGGACAGCGGCATCAAGAGCGTGAAGGACCTCAAGGGCCGCACCTTCGCCTTCGTCGATCCCAGTTCCACCTCGGGCCACCTGTTCCCCAAGGCGGGGCTGATGAAGGCCGGCTTCGATCCCGACAAGGACTTCGGCCGCGTGATCTTCTCGGGCTCGCACGACTCGAGCGCGATCGCGGTGCAGAACCGCAAGGTCGACGCGGCCGCCATCGCCGACCGCATCCTCGATGCCGCGGTGGCGAAGGGGCTGGTCAAGCGCGAGGATCTGGTCGAGGTCTGGCGCTCCGAGCCGATCCCCGAATCGCCCACGGTCTGGCGCAAGGACCTCGGCGCCGATCTCAAGCAGCGCGTGCAGGCGGCCTTCCTGCAGGTGAAGGACATCCCCTGGTCCGACCAGGGCCTGCTCAACGGCTTCCATCCGACCAACGACGCGGCCTACAACGTGATCCGCGACACGGCCAGGATCCTGAAGCTCGACCTGGGGAAGATGAAATGATCGAGATCCGCGGCCTTTGCAAGCGCTACGGCGACTTCACCGCGCTCCACCAGGTCGACCTCGCGGTCGGCAAGGGCGAGTTCGTCGTCATCCTCGGTGCCTCGGGCGCCGGCAAGTCGACGCTGCTTCGCTGCATCAACCAGCTCGCCGAGCCCACGCAGGGCGAGGTGCGGGTGGACGGCGAGCCGGTGCGGCGCGATCGCGCGGGGCTGCGCCGCGTGCGCCGCGACGTGGCGATGATCTTCCAGCACTACAACGTGGTGCCGCGCCTGTCGGTGCTGAAGAACGTGCTGACGGGGCGGCTGGGCTCGATGCCGGCGCTGGCCTCGTGGTTCCAGGTCTTTCCGGCGCGCGACATCGCGATCGCGCGCGAGTGCCTGCGCCGCGTCGAGCTCGACCACAAGGCCGAGCTGCGCACCGACACGCTCTCGGGCGGCCAGAAGCAGCGCGTGGGCATCGCGCGGGCGCTGGCGCAGCGGCCCAAGGTGATCCTGGCCGACGAGCCGGTGGCCAGCCTCGATCCGAAGACCTCGCGCAAGGTGCTGAACTATTTGCGGCAGGCCAGCCGCGAGGACGGCATCACCGTGATCTGCAACCTGCACCAGGTCGATTACGCGCGCGAGTTCGCGCAGCGCGTGATCGGGGTGGCGGGCGGACGCGTGGTGTTCGAGGGCCGGCCCGACGCGCTGACCGACGAGGTGCTGCAGCGCATCTATCCGGGCGGCCTCGAGCCCGACCCGGGGGAACCGAAGGAGGACGCGGCCCTGGCCGCGGCGCACGCGCCGGCGCTGCCGCCGGTCCAGCAACTCGCCCTGGAGCAGCCATGATCGCGATCGGACGCTACAACCTGCTGATCGCCCGCAGCGACGGCAACCCCGGCTGGTGGAAGTACCTGGTCGCCGCGGCGGCCGGGCTCGGCGTGCTCTGGTGGGCCGCGATCGGCGCCCAGGTGAGCTTCGGCGAGCTCGCCAAGGGCATGCCGTGGATCGCCGACTTCCTCGGCCGCATGCTGCCGCCCAACTGGGAGTTCATGGGCAGGCTGGTGAAGCCCGCCATCGAGACGGTGCAGATCGCGCTCTGGGGCACGCTGCTGGCGGTGGTGCTCGCGGTGCCGTTGTGCTTCTTCGCGGCGCGCAACATCTCGCCGAACCCGGCGGTGTTCCATGCGATGCGGCAGGTGCTCAACATCACGCGCGGCATCAACGAGATCATCCTCGCGCTGATCTTCGTGGCGGCGGTCGGCCTCGGGCCCTTTCCGGGCGTGCTGGCACTGGCGCTGCATGGCGCGGGCATGCTCGGCAAGTTCTTCGCCGAGTCGATCGAGGAGATCGACCACGGGCCGATCGAGGCGCTGCGCTCCACGGGCGCGGGCCCGATCCAGACCATCGTCTTCGGCGTGATCCCGCAGGTCGTGACGGCATGGATCGGCGTCATCGTCTACCGCTTCGAGACCAACCTGCGCCAGGCCACGGTGCTGGGCATGGTGGGCGCGGGCGGCATCGGCTTCGAGCTGGTGGGCAGCATGAAGCTGTTCCAGTACCAGGACACGGCGACCTGCATCCTGGTCATCGTCGTCATGGTGATGACCGCCGACTACCTCTCGACCCGGCTGCGCGCCTGGATCCAGCAGGGCAGCCGTTCCTGAGGTCGCGGCGGGCCGCGCGCCCTGTCTCTCGTGCTTCGAGGCCGTGCCGCGGCTTGCCGCAGAATCGGCGGCTTTCGAACACGAGAGACATCGACATGAGGATCCACCGCGTCTTCCTGGCCGGCCTCGCGCTGGCCGCGACCGCCGCCACCATCGGCCCCGCCCTGGCCCAGGGCTACCCCTCCGCCAAGCCCATCCGCCTGATCGTCGGCTACCCGCCCGGCGGCGGCATCGACTTCGCGGCGCGCACGGTGCAGGTGCCGCTGCAGGAGGCGCTCAAGCAGCAGCTGGTGGTCGACTACAAGCCCGGCGCGAGCGGCATGATCGCGGCCACCGAGCTCACGCGCCAGCCGGCCGACGGCTACACGCTGCTGCTGGCCAACACCGGGCCGTTCGCGATCGCGCCGTACCTGCAGAGCAAGCCGCCGTACGACCCCATCAAGCAGTTCACCTACATCGGCCAGATCAGCCAGGGCAGCTACATCGCGGTGACGCGGCCCGATCATCCGGCCAGGGACCTGAAGGAATTCGTGGCCTGGGCCAAGGGCCAGCCCGGCAAGGTCAACTTCGCCTCGGGCGGCAACGGCACCTCGACGCACCTCAACGGCGAGCTGATGAACCAGGTCACGGGCCTGGACATGACGCACGTGCCCTACAAGGGCAGCGCGCCCGCGGTGCAGGACCTGATCGGCGGGCAGACGCAGATCCTGATCGACGCGGGCAGCGTGCTGCTGCCGCAGGTGAAGGGCGGCAAGCTCAAGGCGCTGGCCGTGACCGGGCCGCAGCGCGATCCGCAGCTGCCCGACGTGCCGACCGTGAAGGAGCTGGGCCTCGCGGGCATGGAGTCGGTGGGCTTCCAGGGCCTGGTGGGACCGGCGGGCATGCCGAAGGAGGTGGTGGACCGTCTCGCGGGCGAACTCGCCAAGGCGCTCGCGCAGCCGGCGATCCGCGCCAAGTTCGCCGCGGCGGGCGCCGAGGTCCATTCGCTGGGCCCGACCGAGTTCGCGGCCTTCGTGAAGGCCGACAACGAGAAATGGTCGAAGCTGATCCGCGAGCGCAAGCTGCAGCTCGACTGATGGAGGCAGACTCGAGGGCCATGACGAATCCGATGCATTCCTTCTTCTTCCCGACGCGCCGCACCGCGGTGCTCGCCTCGCTGGCCGCGGCCGGCGCCTTCCTCTGCGGCACCGCGGCGGCCCAGACTCCGGCCGTGCCCAAGACCCTGCGGCTGATCGTGGCCTATCCGGCCGGCGGCGTCAGCGACGTGGTCGCGCGCGCGCTCGGCGACCGGCTCGCGGCGCAGCTCGGCACCACGGTGGTGGTCGAGAACCGCGCGGGCGCCAGCGGCGCGATCGGCATGGACGCGGTGGCCAAGGCCGCGCCCGACGGCGCGACCCTGGGCTTCTCGGCCATCAGCCCGCTGGTGCTGAGCCCGCACCTGGGCAAGCTGCCCTTCGATCCGCTGAAGGACGTGGCGCCGGTGGCCAGCGTGATGTATTCGCCGGTGCTGCTGATCGCCACGCCCGCGAGCAAGGCGAAGGACTTCCGCGCACTGCTCGACGACGCCAGGGCCCATCCGGGCGCGGTGCGCTGGGCCACCTCGGGGCCGGCCTCGCTGGGCCACATCGTGCTCGAGCAGCTGCGCTCGGCCGCCAACGTCGACATCACGCACGTGCCCTACAAGGGCGGCGGCCAGCAGCTCAACGATGCGCTGGGCGGGCAGTTCGAGATCCTCTCGACCAACGCCAGCCCCACGCTGGGCGCGCACATCCAGTCGGGCAAGCTGCGGCCGCTCGCGGTGGGCGCGCCGGCGCGGCTCGAGAGCCTGCCGCAGGTGCCCACGCTGGGCGAGCTGGGCTACAAGGCGGCCAACATCAACTCGCTGTTCGGCGTGTTCGCGCCGGCCGCCACGCCGCCGGCGCTGCTCGCGCGCTACAACGCCGAGATCAACAAGGCGCTGGCCAGCCCCGAGCTGCGCGCCAAGCTCACGGCCACCGACAACGTGCCCACGGGTGGGCCCGCGGCCGACTTCGCGAAGGAGATCGCCAGCGAGTTCGAGAGCAATGGCAGGATCGTGAAGGCGGCCGGGATCAAGGCGGACTGAGAACCCCGGCGGCGACGCGGGCTTGTCGCCCACGCGATAGGCCCACCTTTTTCCCTACCTTATAGTAGGCAAAATCATGAGCAGCGTCTCCTCAGCGGCACTCGCCACCGGCAGCACGCGCGACCAGATCCTGGGCGCGGCGCGCGAGCTCATCACCACGCGCTCGTACCTGGGTTTCAGCTTCCAGGACGTGGCCGACGCGGTCGGCATCCGCAAGGCCAGCCTCTACCACCACTTCCCGTCCAAGGAAGCGCTGGGCGTGGCCGTGCTGCGCGACGCGATCCAGGGTTTCCGTCGCTGGGACGAGGCCAAGTCGCGCACGCCGCGCGAGTCGCTCGACGCCTATTTCCGCATGTACCGCAATGGCCTGAAGGCCGGTTCGGCCGTCTGTCCCGCGGGGGCGCTGGCGCCGGGCTGGGGCTGCACCAACGAGGAGCTGCGTCTCACGGTCCAGGAGCTGCGCGAGAAGCAGGTGCTGTGGCTGAGCGGCGTGCTCGGCGCGCTGGCGCCCGAGCGGCTCCAGGGCGGGGGCGCCGCGGCGCTCGCGGCCTATGTGTTCGCGGTCTGCCAGGGCGCGCTGATCGCGGCGCGCATGACCGGCCGCGTGGAGGATTTCGACGACGCGGTCGCGCAACTGAGGAGTTCGCTGCCCGCCTGACGCACCGGCATCCGCCCGAAGGCACGCCCCGCGTGCCTCTTTTTTGACCTGTCAGCCTACCGATTGGATGGTAGTTTTTAGGAGCACACCATGAAAGCCGTCATTTCCGCCTATGCCCGTTCGCCGTTCCATTTCGCGAAGAAGGGCGCGCTGGCCGAGGTGCGTCCCGACACGCTGGCCGCCGGCGTGGTCCGGGGCCTGCTGCAGCGCGCCGACCTCGATCCCGCGCTGCTCGAGGACATCGTCCTGGGCTGCGCCTATCCCGAGGCCTCGCAGGGCAACAACCTCGCGCGCATCGTCGGCCTGCTGGCCGGCCTGCCGCACGAAGTGGGCGGCATGACGGTCAACCGCTTCTGCGGCTCGTCGATGCAGGCGGTGCACATCGCCGCCGCGCAGATCGAGGCCGGCATGGGCGAGGCCTTCCTCTGCGTGGGCGTGGAGTCGATGAGCATGGTGCCGCAGGGCGGCTTCAATTTCTCGCCGAGCCCGGAACTGCTGGCGAACACCGACGCCTACATCTCGATGGGCGAGACCGCCGAGAACGTGGCGCAGCGCTGGAACGTGAGCCGCGCCGACCAGGAGGCGCTGGCGGTCGAATCGCACCGCAAGGCCGCCGCCGCGCGCGAGCAGGGCCGCCTGGCCGGCGAGATCGTGCCGGTGCGCCTGGCCTCGGGCGAGCTGGTCGAGGCCGACGGCTGCATCCGTCCCACCACCTCGGCCGAGGCGCTGGCCAAGCTCAAGCCCGCCTTCCGTGCCGATGGCGTGGTGACGGCCGGCACCTCGTCGCCGCTGACCGACGGCGCGGCCGCGGTGCTGGTGACCAGCGATGCCTTCGCCGCGCGCCATGGACTGAAGGCGCTGGCGCGCATCAGGTCCTTCGCCACCGTGGGCGTGGACCCGGCCATCATGGGCATCGGCCCGATCCCCGCCACGCGCAAGGCGCTGGCACGCGCGGGCCTGAGCGTGGCCGACCTCGACGTGGTCGAGATCAACGAGGCCTTCTCCTCGCAGGCGCTGGCCTGCATCCGCGACCTCGGGCTCGATCCGGCCACGGTCAATCTCGACGGCGGCGGCCTGTCGATCGGCCATCCGCTGGGCGCGACCGGCGCGCGCATCACGGGCAAGGCGGCCTCGCTGCTGGCGCGCGAGAACGGCCGCTATGCGCTGGCCACGCAGTGCATCGGCGGCGGGCAGGGCATCGCGACCATCCTCGAGCGCGTCTGAGCATCCGGGCGCCCGCGCGACACGACACGACCGGCACGGTGGCGACAATGCCGCCGTGCCATCTTGCGAAGGAGGAACGCACCATGAACGACACCACCCGCCCCAGGCTGTACCTCGACGACCTCGCCGTGGGCGACCGCTTCACCAGCGGCGAATACGCGCTCGACGCCGAGAAGATCAAGGCCTTCGCGCAGCAGTTCGATCCGCAGCCCTTCCACACCGACGAGGAGGCCGCCAAGCGCACCTTCTTCGGCGGCCTGGCCGCGAGCGGCTGGCACACGGCGGCCGTGACCATGCGCCTCCTGGTCGACAGCGGCATTCCGCTGGCCGACGGCATCATCGGTTCGGGCGGCGACGAGATCCGCTGGCCGCAGCCCACGCGGCCCGGCGACGTGCTGCACGTGGTCAGCGAGATCGTCGAGATCGTGCCCTCGCGCTCCAAGCCGGGCCGCGCGATGGTCCGCGTGCGCTGCGAGACGCGCAACCAGCGCGGCGAGGTGCTGCAGCACTTCTCGCCCAAGCTGGTGGTGATGAAGAAGCCGGATTGACTTCGGGCGTTAGGGGGCTGGGCCGCCGCCCAGCGCCTTCAGTTCCTCGTCGCTGAAGCCCGCGCGCGTGCGCGCCTCGAGGTTGAACGGCGGCTTGAGCCGCGGCGCCTCGTAGCGCGCCACGAGCTCGGGGTAGGCGGCCTCGGCATCGATCCCCGCGCGCTCGCAGAGCCAGCGGTACCAGTGGTTGCCGATCGCCACGTGGCCCACCTCGTCGCGCAGGATGATGTCGAGGATCTCGACCGCGCGCAGCGCATCGGGCGTGTTCACGCGCTTGAGCTTGGCCTGGATCAGCGGCGTGGCGTCGAGCCCGCGCGCCTCGAGCGTGCGCGGCACCAGCGCCATGCGCGCGAGCACGTCGTCGCGCGTCTTCTCGCACATGCTCCACAGGCCGTCGTGGCCGGTGAAGTCGCCGTAGCGCCAGCCCATGGTCCGCAGGTGCGCATGCAGCAGCGTGAAGTGCTGCGCCTCCTCGTCGGCCACGCGCAGCCAGTCCTGGTAGTAGCGCGCGGGCATGCCGTCGTAGCGCCAGGCGGCGTCGAGCGCGAGGTTGATGGCGTTGAACTCGATGTGGCAGATCGAATGGACCAGCGCCGCGCGGCCCTCGGTGTTGAACGGCGAGCGCTTGCCCACCGCCATGGCCGACACGCGCAGCGGGCGCTCGGGACGGCCCGGCACGCCGAGCTCGTCGCCGGGCACGCGCACGGGTTCGTCTGCTATGGTTTCGCTAGCGATATGCGTTGCCAGCGCGCGGGTTGCCGCCACTTTCTCGTCGGGGTCTGTGAGGCGCAGCGCGGCCAGGGCGCTCAATCGGGGGTGCATCCCTACAATTCTAGGTTTCACCCCTCTTTCCCTTTCCGGAGACTCCCACGATGGCCCTCTATGAACTCGACGGCGTGGCGCCGCAACTCGGCGACGGCGCATGGGTCGCCGACAGCGCCGAGGTGATGGGGCGCGTGACGCTGGCCGAGAACGCGAACGTTTGGTTCGGCGCCGTGCTGCGCGGCGACACCGAAGCCATGACCATCGGGCGCAACAGCAACATCCAGGACCTGTCGGTGCTCCATTGCGACATCGGCTGCCCGCTGACGGTGGGCGAGAACGTCACGGTGGGCCACCAGGTCATGCTGCACGGCTGCACCATCGGCGACAACACGCTGATCGGCATGCAGGCGGTGGTCTTGAATAACGCGAAGATCGGCCGCAACTCGATCGTCGGCGCCGGTGCGCTCGTGACCGAGGGCTCGGAATTCCCCGACAACTCGATGATCCTGGGATCGCCCGCCAAGGTGGTGCGCACGCTCGACGAAGCGGCCGCCGGCAAGCTGCGCCAGGGCGCGGAGCACTACGTCAAGAACGCCCGCCGCTTCGCGGCCGGCCTGAAGAAGATCGCCTGAGCCTGCGCGCGAGGGCACCCGAAGAAAGAACCCCGTTGTGAGCGAGCTGCATAAATTCCTGTTCGATGGCCTGCCGGTGCGCGGCATGATCGTGCGCCTGACGGATGCCTGGCAGGAGATCCTCGCGCGGCGCGCCTCCAACACCGCCACCGGCGCCTACCCGCCGCCGGTGGTCGAGCTGCTCGGCGAGATGACGGCCGCGGCCACGCTGATGCAGGCCAACATCAAGTTCAACGGCGCGCTGATCCTGCAGATCTTCGGCGACGGCCCGGTGAAGGTGGCCGTGGCCGAGGTCAAGCCCGACCTGAGCCTGCGCGCCACCGCCAAGACCATCGGCGAGCTGCCGGCCGATGCGCGGCTGCCCGACATGGTCAACGTGAACAACAAGGGCCGCTGCGCGATCACGCTCGACCCCAAGGACAAGCTGCCGGGCCAGCAGCCCTACCAGGGCGTGGTGCCGCTGTTCGGCGACGAGGGCGAGAAGCTCGGCAAGCTCAGCGAGGTGCTGCAGCACTACATGCTGCAGAGCGAGCAGCTCGACACCACGCTGGTACTGGCGGCCGACGACAAGGTGGCGGCGGGCCTGTTGATCCAGCGCCTGCCGGTCAAGGGCGAGGGCAACCTCGAAGGCACGGCGCCGGCCGACCGCGACCAGGCGAACGAGGACCAGATCGGCCGCAACGAGGACTACAACCGGATCTCGATCCTGGCCTCGACGCTCACGCGCGAGGAGCTGCTCACGCTCGACGTCGAGACCATCCTGCGGCGCCTGTTCTGGGAAGAGAAGCTGCTGCGCTTCGAGCCGCAGCGCGGCATGCTGGGCCCGCACTTCGCCTGCACCTGCGGCCGCGAGCGCGTGGCGCAGATGATCCGCGGCCTCGGCGCCGAGGAGGCCGAGAGCATCCTCGCCGAGCGCGGCGATATCGAGGTGGGCTGCGACTTCTGCGGCAAGCAGTACCGCTTCGACGCGGTCGATGCGGCGCAGATCTTCCGTCCGCCGGGCGACCAGATTCCCGGCACGCCGGTGGTGCAGTAAGCCGGTGCCGGGCGTTCAGCCCGGCTGCCGCAGCACCTTGACCATCGCCGCGAGCCGCTCGTTCGCATAGCCGGCCGCGAGCGCGCGGTCGAACCAGCCCATCAGGAAATCGGGAAAGCCCGCGTCGAGCCGCGCCTCGCGCGCCTGCCGCACGAACAGCCGGCCCGAGCCCGCGCAGGTCGCCATCGAGCTCTCGGGTTCGCCGTAGCGCTCGGCATGGATGTCTTCGCCCTCGGCGCGGATCATCTCGCCGATCACGGGCGAGATGGTGCCGATCATTCGTGCGAAGTCCCGCACCGGCAGCCGCTCCGATTCGAAGATGCGCACGCCGTGGAAGAAGCCGGCCATCGCGCCGAACATGCACGACAGCGTGGCCAGGTCCCAGGCGGCGGCGTTGCCGATCGGCTCGCCCAGGTAGGCGATGTGGCCCGCGATGGCCTCGAGCACCGGCCGGCAGGCCGCGAGCGCGCGCTCCTCGCCGGAGACGAACAGCGGCGTGTCGGGCCGGCCAATCTGCGAGGGCGTGGCGAGCAGCGCGCCGTCGAGGTAGGCCACGCCGTCGAGTCGCGCCCAGTCGTCGCGCGCATCCTGCGGCGTGCCGGTGTTCAGCTGCACCAGCACCTTGCCGCGCAGCGCCTCGGCCACGCCCGGTTGCGCGAGGATCGCGCGCCAGGCCGCGTAGTCGGCCACGCAGACCAGCACGATGGGGCTCGCTGCAACGGCGGCGCGTGCATCGGCGGCGAGCACGGTGCCCTGGCCGAGCAGCGCTTCGGCGCGGCTCGGCGTGCGGTTCCACAGCGTGAGCGTGTGGCCGCGCTGGAGGGCGCGCGCGAGCGCGCTGCCCATCGGGCCGAGGCCGATGAGGGAGACGTCGGTAGTGTGCATGGTCACTCCTGCGCCGGGCTGAGGTTCTGCCCCAGGCCGCCGTCGACCGTGAGCCGCGCGCCGGTGGTGAAGGTGGCGTCGAAGGCCAGGAACAGCACCGCGCGCGCCACTTCCTCGGCGCTGCCGTGGCGCCGCATCGGCGTGATCTGGTCGCCCAGGCGCACGAACTCCGCGCGCTCGGCGGGCGTGGCATCGGCCACGCCGAGCGTGGGCGTGTCGATGAAGCCCGGGCTCACCACGTTGACGCGGATGCCGCGCCCGACCAGCTCGGCCGCGAAGCCCGAGGCGAAGGAGCGCAGCGCGGCCTTGGTCGCGCTGTACACGCCCATGCCGTGCATGCCGCCCTCGTCGGCGATCGACGAGGTGAAGACGATGGACGCGCCGGGCTTCATCAGCGGCGCGAGCTTCTGCACCGTGAAGAAGGCGCCCTTGGTATTGATCGCGAAGGCACGGTCGTAGCCGGCCTCCGTGACCTGCTCGAAGGGCTCGAGCGTGGCGATGCCGGCGTTGATGTGCAGCAGGTCGACATGGCCCAGCGCTTCGCGCGCGGTGGCCGCGAGCGCATCGATGTCGGCCAGCGAGGCGGCGTCGCTCGCCAGCACCTGCGCCTGCGGGCCCAGCGCGTGGCGCGCGGCCTCGAGGTTCCTCGGATTGCGCCCGGTCAGGATCACGCGGGCGCCGCCCGCGAGCAGCGCCTGGGCCGTGGCCAGGCCCATGCCGATGGTGCCGCCCGTGATGACGGCGGTCTTGCCGCGGTAGCGGGTGTTGCTGTCTTGGTGGAGAGTGGTGTTCATGGCCGCGATGATTCCGCGCGCATGGCGCGCGGTCGCCCACGATCGGGCAGCCCCGAGCACGAACGGACGACGGCGCGCGGCCGATAATGGTCCGATGAGCGACACCGACCTGCGCATCGAACTGCGGCAGACGCCCGCCGGCATCGTCGGCTACGAGCCGCTGCCCGAGCACCGCATCAAGCTCCACACGGGCGCGCCGGTGGCCGGTGCCTGCCAGTTCCACCGCTTCCTCTACACGCGCGGCGACCTCGACATCGTGCCCGCGGGCGTGAGCGACGTGTGGCACGAGGAGGCCGCGAGCACCTCGCTGATGCTGCGCGTGTCGACCGCGCTGCTGCGCCGCACGGCCGACGAGATGGGGCTGCCCGCCGAATGCGCCACGCTCGCGCAGCGCCACCAGTTCCGCGATGCCCACATCGAGCACATCGCCTGGGCCCTCGACGCCGAACGCCGCGCGGGCTTTGCCAATGGCACCCTGTATGCCGACAGCCTCGGCACCGCGCTCGCCGTGCACCTGCTGAGCGGCCAGCGCCGCCCCGAGCCCGTGCCCGCGCGCGGCCTCACGCGGCCGCAGCTGCGCCGCGTGACCGAGCACATCGAGGCCCACCTCGATGGCGATCTTTCGCTGTCCTCGCTGGCCGACGTGGCGGGCCTCAGCGCCTCGCACCTCAAGACCCTGTTCAAGCGCTCGACCGGCCTGCCGGTGCACGAGTACGTGGTGCACCGCCGCGTCGACCGCGCGCGCGGCCTGCTGCTGCGCAGCGACCTGCCCGCGAGCCAGGTGGCGCTGGAGAGCGGCTTCTCGCACCAGAGCCACATGGCGCGCTGCATGCGGCGCGTGCTCGGCGTGACGCCGGGCGAGGTGCGGCGCGCGGGTTGAACGAGGCGCTCAGCGCGCCTTGGCTTCGCGCGGGTTCGCGCTGTCGAAACCCCCGAAGAAGATGTCCGGTGCGCTCGTGTTGTGCTTCGACGGCAGGCTGCGTCCGAAGCGGAACTGCGTGCCCTCGAGCGTCTTCACTTCGGGCAGCGGTGTCGCGACCGGCGGTGCCTCGGGCGCGGCCTGCCAGCGCACCTCGCTGACGTCGGCGTTGTCGGGCGTCACGTACATCGAGCGCAGCACCGCGAAGGGCCTTGCCTCGCGCGTGGGGGCCGAGAAGCGCACGTCGAGCGCGGTGCGTTCGCGGCTGATCTCCTCGACATTGGCGACCGCGCTGCCGCCGCGCGCGAAGCGCAGGTGGATCGACAGCGGCTTCGGCACGATGCGGATCGAGGCGATGTCGACCACCGGCCGGCCGGCCTGCTCGACCGGGCCGAGCAGGAACGAGGAGCCGTAGACGCCGTCGCCGAAGCGCGCCTCGGGCAGGGGCTTGATGCGCCAGTAGCCGTCGGAGGGGTAGAGCACCAGCGCCTCGAGCGCCTTGCCGTTCTCCTTGCGGAAGACCTGCAGCAGGTGGAAGCCGCGGTCGCTGACGGTGCCCACGCGCACCGGCACGCGCTGCGGCCGCCAGAAGCTCGCCAGCGTCATGCCGACGATGCGCCACTGCGCGTTGTCGAGCAGCACCACGGTGCGCGGGTCGAAGCGGTGCGCGGGGTCGGTGGGGTGTTCGCCGCCGTCGAAGTTGCAGCCCGAGAAGTCGGGCGCGGTGACGTCGTTGCCGATGCTGGCCAGGTAGGACGGCTGCAGCGCCTCGATGCGCAGCCGCCGTATGCCTTCGCCGCGCAGCACCAGCGAGACGTTGTCCTCCTCGGCGCAGGCGGTGGGCGTGGTGCCGTTCTCGACCGTGGCGCGCAACGGGGCCGCGCTGGCGGCGGCGCCGACCAGCACCGAGGCCGCGAGGGCGGTGGCGAGGAGGGCGGCGGTGCGGAAGCGGCGGCGAAGAGGCATCGGGTCTCCAGGCAAGAGGAAGAGGGGAAACAACGGCAACGGGCAACGGACGCCGAAGCTTAGAGGATGACGCAGCACCGGACGGCGCCATGTCGGAGGGCACCGCGCGGGCGCGGCGGCCTCACTCGCGGCGCGCGAGCAGGTCGGTGAACAGGCGGTGCTCGCACTCGGGATCGGAGCACTTGTCGCAGGACCAGGTCCAGCCTTCGCCCGCCGTGGCCGCGCCGCGGTCGGGCACCACGGCATCGCGTCCGCCGTCGCGCAACAGGCCGCCGCGGTCGGCCACGCTCTGGATCGCGCGCCAGGCGCCGGCCAGCCGTTCGCTGCCGCTGCCATGCACCACGGTGTAGGCCACGCCCGCGCTGGCGAGCGCGCGGCGCACCATCGCGTCGACCGGCTCGCGCACGTGCGGGCCGTCGCGCATTTCGTCGGCCACCCAGGGCAGGTCGAGCGCGGTCAGCAGGGTGATCGCGCAGCGCTGCTGGGCCGCGAGCGCATCGGGGTAGAGGGTGGTGTCGGCGAACAGCAGCTCGCTGTAGACGGCGGTCATGACGGCCGTGGTGTCGGCCACCGCCACGCCGAGCGCGGCCGCGGCATCGATGCGGCGGGTCTGCTCCTCGGCGATGGCCTGCTGCTCGTCGGCACGCGGCGTGCGGCCTTCGCGCTCGCACCATTCGCGCAGGTATTCGCCGACGAAGGTGGCGTGGATGCCGCGCTCGTTCATGCGCTGCACGAGGGCGCGCGCGAGCTCGGTCTTGCCGGTGCTCTCGGCGCCGAGCAGCGCGACGATGCAGCCGGTGGGCAGCACGGGCGTCATGCGGCGGCCGCCTTCGGCAGCCGCTGGCGCCAGGCCAGGTAGCCGGCCACGCTGAGCGCCGCGAACACGGCGTACAGCCCGACCGTGAGCCACAGGCCCTTGTGGACGAAGAGGCCGATGCTGACCAGGTTGACGGCCAGCCACACGACCCAGTTCTCGATGAACTTGCGCCCGAGCAGGAACTGCCCGACCAGGCTCAGGCCGGTGGCGAAGCCGTCCCACCAGGGCACGTCGGTGTCGGTGAAGCGGCGCAGGAAGAGGGCGACCGCGGGCCAGGCCAGCGCGCAGGCCAGCAGCGCGAGCGCGAGGCCGCGGCGCGAGAGACGGCTCACGCGCAGCGCCGAGCCGTCGGCCCGGTGGCCGCGCAGCCATTGCAGCCAGCCCCAGAAGGCGACGACCGCGAAGAAGACCTGCAGCGAGGCGTCGCCATAGATCTTCGCCTGCGCGAACACGCCCACGTAGAGCAGCGAGCTGACGAGCGCGAGCGGCCAGCCCCAGTGGATCTCGCGCATGTTGCAGCCGACCATGGCCAATGCCAGCACGGCGGCCACGCATTCGAGCCAGGTGACGGGAGAGCCCCAGAGCGCGAAGGCGGGGGCGGAGAGGAGTTCGGGCATCAGTTGGAGGGCAGGCTGCGCGGTGCGAATGCACCGAGCGCCGCCGGGCCGCCCCAAGGCGCGAGCGGCCCCCTCGGGGGGCAGCGAGGACACGCAGTGCCGAGCGTGGGGGCCATTCAGTGGGCGATCTGGACGAAGACCTCGTTGGGCTTGACCATGCCCAGCTCCTGGCGGGCACGTTCCTCGACCATCTCGAGGCCGTCCTTGAGGTCGTTGACCTCGGAGGCCAGCCGCTCGTTGGTGATGGCGGCCTTGGCGTTCGAATCCTTCTGCGAGGCCAGCTTGGCCTGAAGCTGCGCCACGTCGCGCACGCTGCCGCGCCCGTTCCACAGCTGCCACTGGAGGATGGCCAGCAGCACGAGCAGGACGATGGGAGGAATGAAGCGCGCGCGCATGGTCCGCGGACTTTACCCGCGCTCCCCGCACGGCCCGCCGGGGACGGCGCAGCGCCGATCCGCGAAATGCGGAAAAAGCGGCAATGCGCGCGGCTCTTCGGGCCGGGGAGGGGGCATCACTTGAGGTTGTAGAACGCGCCGCGGCCCGGGTAGACGGCGATGTCGCCGAGGTCTTCCTCGATGCGCAGCAGCTGGTTGTACTTGGCGATGCGGTCCGAGCGCGAGAGCGAGCCGGTCTTGATCTGGCCGGCGTTGGTGCCCACGGCGATGTCGGCGATGGTGCTGTCCTCGGTCTCGCCCGAGCGGTGCGAGATCACGGCCGTGTAGCCGGCGCGCTTGGCCATCTCGATCGCGGCGAAGGTCTCGGTCAGGGTGCCGATCTGGTTGATCTTGATCAGGATCGAGTTGGCGATGCCCTTCTCGATGCCTTCCTGCAGGATCTTGGTGTTGGTGACGAACAGATCGTCGCCCACCAGCTGCACGCGCTTGCCCAGGCGTTCGGTCAGGTGCTTCCAGCCGTCCCAGTCGCCTTCGTGCATGCCGTCTTCGATGCTGATGATCGGGTACTTGTCGACCCAGGTCGCGAGCATGTCGGTCCAGTTCTCGGCCGACAGCGAGAGGTTCTCGCCAGACAGCACGTACTTGCCGTCCTTGTAGAACTCGCTGGCGGCGCAGTCCAGGCCCAGCGCGATCTGCTCGCCGGCCACGTAGCCGGCCTTGTCGATGGCTTCGAGGATCAGCTGGATCGCCGCTTCGTGGCTCTCGACGCTCGGCGCGAAACCGCCTTCGTCGCCCACGGCGGTGCTGATGCCGCGGTCGCCCAGGATCTTCTTGAGCGCATGGAACACCTCGGCACCGTAGCGCACGGCTTCGCGGAAGCTCGGCGCGCCCACGGGGATGATCATGAACTCCTGCAGGTCCAGGCTGTTGTTGGCGTGCGCGCCGCCGTTGATGACGTTCATCATCGGCACCGGCATCTGCATGCCGCCCATGCCGCCGAAGTAGCGGTACAGCGGCAGGCCCGATTCCTCGGCGGCCGCGCGGGCCACGGCCATCGACACGGCCAGCGTGGCGTTGGCGCCCAGGCGGCCCTTGTTGTCGGTGCCGTCGAGGTCGATCATCGTGCGGTCGAGGAAGGCCTGTTCGCTGGCATCGAGGCCGAGCACGGCTTCGGAGATCTCGGTGTTGATGTTCTCCACCGCCTTGAGCACGCCCTTGCCGAGGTAGCGCTTCTTGTCGCCGTCGCGCAGCTCGATGGCTTCGCGCGAACCGGTGGATGCGCCCGAGGGCACGGCCGCGCGGCCCATGGTGCCCGACTCGAGCAGCACGTCGCACTCGACGGTGGGATTGCCGCGGCTGTCGAGGATCTCGCGGCCGACGATGTCAACGATTGCACTCATCTTCTTTTCTTTCTCCAGTAAAAACGGATCACAGACCTTCGACGACGATCATGCGCATGATCGCGGCACCCTGGCGCGCCTCGCGCGCCTTGCCGTATTCGGGCGAGCTGTCGAACGTCTTCGCGGCCTCGACGCTCGGGAACTTGAGGATCACGATGCGCTGCGGCGCCCAGTCGCCCTCGAGCACCTCGACCTTGCCGCCACGCACGCAGACCTCGGCGCCATGCGCCTGCATGGCGGCGGTCGACCACTTCTTGTACTCCTCGTACTGGGTCGGATTGGTCACCTCGACGTTGGCGATGATGTAGGCACTGGTCATGCCACTGCCTTCAGCGTCTTGCCCGCATTGCCGGCGCCCTGGCCCTTGTGGTCGAGCGCGGCCTTGATGAAAGCGTTGAACAGCGGATGGCCGCTCCACGGCGTGGACTTGAACTCGGGGTGGAACTGCACGCCCATGAACCAGGGATGCACGTCCTGCGGCAGCTCGACGATCTCGGTCAACTGCTCGCGCTGCGTGAGCGCGGAGATCACGAGGCCGGCCTTGCGCAGCTGGTCGAGGTAGTTGACGTTGGCTTCGTAGCGATGGCGGTGGCGCTCGGTGACCACGTCGCCGTAGATGCTGTGGGCCAGCGTGCCGTCGGTCACGTCGGAACTCTGCGCGCCCAGGCGCATGGTGCCGCCGAGGTCGGACTTCTCGTTGCGCACCTTGATCGTGCCGTCGGCGTCCTTCCACTCGGTGATCAGCGCGATCACGGGGCAGGAGGTCTCGGGGTCGAACTCGGTGCTGTTGGCATCGGGCAGGCCGGCCACGTGGCGCGCGTACTCGATGGTGGCGACCTGCATGCCCAGGCAGATGCCGAGGTAGGGCACCTTGCCTTCGCGCGCGAAGCGGGCCGCGAGGATCTTGCCCTCGACGCCGCGCTGGCCGAAGCCGCCAGGCACGAGGATGGCGTCGTACTTGGCCAGGCGCGAGACGTCCTGCGCGGTGATGGTCTCGGAGTCGACGTAGTCGATCTTCACGCGCGCATGGTTCTTCATGCCGGCGTGGCGCAGCGCCTCGTTGAGCGACTTGTAGCTGTCCGACAGGTCGACGTACTTGCCGACCATGGCGATCGCCACTTCCTGCTGCGGATGCTCGACCTCGTAGACCAGTTCGTCCCAGCGCGTGAGCTTGGCCGGCGGCGTGTTGATGCGCAGCTTGTCGCAGATCAGGCCGTCGAGGCCCTGCTCGTGCAGCATGCGCGGCACCTTGTAGATGGTGTCCACGTCCCACATCGAGATCACGCCCCATTCGGGCACGTTCGAGAACAGCGAGATCTTGGCGCGCTCGTCGTCGGGGATCGGGCGGTCGGCGCGGCACAGCAGGGCGTCGGCCTGGATGCCGATCTCGCGCAGCTTCTGCGCCGTGTGCTGCGTGGGCTTGGTCTTGAGCTCGCCGGCGGCGGCGATCCAGGGGACGTAGCTCAGGTGCACGAAGGCCGAATTGTTCGGGCCCATGCGCAGGCTCATCTGGCGCACGGCCTCGAGGAAGGGCAGCGACTCGATGTCGCCCACGGTGCCGCCGATCTCGACGATGGCCACGTCGACCTCGTGCGCGGTGCCGATGCCGGCGCCGCGCTTGACGTATTCCTGGATCTCGTTGGTGATGTGCGGGATCACCTGCACCGTCTTGCCGAGGTAGTCGCCGCGGCGTTCCTTCTCGAGCACGGTCTTGTAGATCTGGCCGGTCGTGAAGTTGTTGGCCTTGCGCATGCGCGTCGTGATGAAGCGCTCGTAGTGGCCGAGGTCGAGGTCGGTTTCCGCACCGTCGTCGGTGACGAACACCTCGCCGTGCTGGAACGGCGACATCGTGCCGGGGTCGACGTTGATGTAGGGATCGAGCTTGATGAGGGTGACTTTGAGGCCGCGGGATTCGAGGATCGCGGCCAGCGAGGCGGAGGCGATTCCCTTGCCGAGGGAAGACACCACACCACCGGTGACGAAGACAAATTTGGTCATGCCAGTTCCGGACGCAAGGACCGGGCAGTGGGAAATTGAGATTATAGGTGTGCCCCCGGCGACACCCGGCGCGGGTGGACACTGTTACCTCGCCCGGCGCGGGACATCGGGGCCGCGGCGAACGACCGTTCGCCCCAGGGCGCGGCGGGGATGCGCGGGTCATTACACTCCGCCCCACCATGCAAGACCTCGCCGGCAAACACATCGTTCTGGGACTCACGGGCGGCATCGCCTGCTACAAATCGGCCGAGCTGTGCCGGCTGTTCGTGAAGGCGGGGGCCACGGTCCAGGTCGTCATGACCGAGTCGGCCGAGCAGTTCATGACGCCGGTGACGATGCAGGCGCTCTCGGGCCGCCCCGTCTACACCTCGCAGTGGGACGCGCGCGAGCCCAACAACATGCCGCACATCAACCTGAGCCGCGAGGCCGACGCGATCGTGCTCGCGCCCTGCAGCGCCGACTTCATCGCGCGCCTGGTGCAGGGCCGCTCCGACGAGTTGCTGAGCCTGCTGTGCCTGGCGCGCCCGCGCGACCGCGTGCCGCTTCTTCTCGCGCCCGCCATGAACCGCGAGATGTGGATGCATCCCGCGACCCAGCGCAACCTGGCGCAGGTGGCGGCCGACGGCGCCACCGTGCTCGGCGTGGGCAACGGCTGGCAGGCCTGCGGCGAGACCGGCGACGGCCGCATGCTCGAGCCGGCCCAATTGCTGGAAGACATCACCGCCTTCTTCCATCCCAAGCTGCTCGCGGGCCAGCACCTGCTGGTGACGGCCGGGCCGACCTTCGAGGCGCTCGATCCGATCCGCGGCATCACCAACCATTCGTCGGGCAAGATGGGTTTCGCCATCGCCCGCGCCGCGCGCGAAGCCGGCGCCGAGGTCACGCTGGTGGCCGGGCCGGTGCACCTGCCGACGCCGCGCGGCGTCACCCGCATCGACGTGCGCTCGGCGCAGGAGATGCTCGCGGCGACCGTCGGTGCATCCTCGCGTGCTAGCGTTTTCGTAGCAACGGCGGCGGTCGCCGACTGGCGCCCCGCGACCCAGAGCGACCAGAAGATCAAGAAGGACGGCAGCGGCAAGACCCCGGTGCTCGAGTTCGTCGAGAACCCCGACATCCTGCTGACCGTGGCGCGCAGCGAGCGCGCGCAGGCGAAGAAGCTGTTCTGCGTGGGCTTCGCGGCCGAGAGCGAGAACCTCGTCGCGCATGCCAAGGCCAAGCGCGAGCGCAAGGGCATCCCCTTGCTGGTGGGCAATATCGGCCCGCTGACCTTCGGCCAGGACGACAATGCGCTGCTGCTCGTGGACGCCGATGGCGTGCGCGAACTGCCTCGCGCGCCCAAGCTCACGCTGGCGCGCGAGCTCATGACGGAGATCGCGGCGCGGCTGCCCGACTGGAGGGTCTGATGAAGGCTGAATGGAACACCCCGCCCAATGGCGACTTCGTGCGCTATGTCGAGGGGCTGACGGCCCAGGCCGCGAGGAACCTCGGGCGCGGCCAGACGGACGTGACCGGCGAGCACGGGCTCGACGTCGGCATGACGCCGAGCGCGGGGCCGGGCGCGGTGGTGCCGCCGGCGCAGGCCCGCGCGCGCGCCGCGGCCGCCAAGGCCGCCAAGTCCGAATCCGCGCAGGGCGGACCCTTCGGCGCGCTCACCAAGCCCCTGCTCGGCGCGGCCGGCGTGGCCTTCGTGATCCTGTGGTCGATCGGCGTGCCGATCTACGTGCTGGTGGTGCTCGCCGGCCTGGCCTTCTGGTTCGCCGGCAAGTTCAAGTCGCTGGCCTTCCCCGGCGCCGCCAAGTGGCAGCAGGTGCTCGAGGAGGCGAACCGCCGCGGGACCGAATCTCAACAAGGAAAAGCAAGCAAGTGAAAGTCGACGTCCGCATCCTCGATCCCCGCATGGTGGAGCAACTGCCCACCTACGCCACGCCCGGCAGCGCGGGGCTCGATCTCAGGGCCTGCATCGATGCGCCCGTCACGCTGGAGCCCAATGCCTGGCAACTGGTGGGCACCGGCATCGCGATCCACCTCGGCGACCCGGCCTACGCGGCGATGATCCTGCCGCGCTCGGGACTGGGCCACAAGCACGGCATCGTGCTGGGCAACCTGGTCGGGCTCATCGACAGCGATTACCAGGGCGAGCTCAAGATCAGCGCCTGGAACCGCAGCGACACGCCCTTCGTGCTGCAGCCGATGGAGCGGCTCGCGCAACTGGTCATCGTGCCGGTGGTGCAGGCGAAGTTCCATGTCGTCACCGAATTCGCGCCCACGCAGCGCGGCGAGGGCGGCTACGGCTCCACCGGCAAGCACTGACCGGGAGCTGACCGCGACGACCCGCAACCGCGCGCAACGGCGCGTATCGCGGCGGTAAAGAAAGGAACCTCGGAAGCGGGGCGGGGCTCACAGGTTTCAGCTTGTGTCCTTGCGTCATCGCCGTGGCAACTGCGGCGTTGAACACCCAGGCGGGTGCGCCGCTCATCACGGATGGCGCACCGTTCTTTCCGAGGAGCCTTTCAACATGAAGATCTCAATGCGCTTCGTTTCCGTCACCGCATCCGTGCTGGCCCTGGCCACGCTCACCGCCTGCGTGGCACCCGCACCGGTCTACCAGACCTCCCGCTATCCCTACCAGCCGCCGCCGCAGGCCGTGCCCTACCGCGAGGCCGCCTACGTCGAATACGGCCACGTGGCGAACATCGAGGTGCTGCGCAGCGAGACCGCCGGCACCGGCACCACCGGTGGCGGTGCCGTGGCCGGTGGCGTCATCGGCGGCGTGGTGGGCAACCAGTTCGGCCGCGGCAATGGCCGCGCGGCCGCCACCGCGCTGGGTGTGATCGGCGGCGCGCTGCTGGGCAACACCATCGAGGCGCAGCAGAACGGTCCGCGTGCCTACGAGAGCTATCGCATCTCGGTGCAGACCGACCGCGGCGGCTACCGTGCCTTCGACGTGCAGCACCCGGGCGACCTGCGCATCGGCGACCGCGTGCGCATCGACAACGGCCAGCTCTCGCGCATGTAAATCGGCATCGGTGCGTCGCGCCAGCCAAGGAAAAGCCGGGCAATGCCCGGCTTTGTCGTTGATGCGTCGAGGGACTCAGTGCAGCGTGTCGTTGCCCGGCGAGACCGGCTGCACCTTGAAGAAGGCCGTGCCCGCGGTGCCGCGGCCGATCTCTTCCTCGGTGGCTTCGCGCACCGAGCGCACGAGAATGTCGAGCCGGATCGCGATGCCCGCCAGCGGATGGTTGCCGTCGAGCACGAGGTGCTCGGGGTAGATCTCGGACACCGTGTACATCGCATCCTTCGGGATGTTCTCGCTCACGCCCGTGGGCAGCGCACTGCCCTCGAAGGTCATGCCCTCTTCGGTGCCCTCGGGGAAGAGGGCGCGCGGCTCGAGGAAGAGCAACTGGTCGTCGAAGTCGCCGAAGCCCTGTTCGGGCTCGACCTGCAGCTGGATGCGATCACCGGGCTCATGGCCCTGCAGGGCCGCCTCGATCACGTCGAACAGATCGTCGCCACCGATCAGGAATTCGACCGGTTCGTCGAGCACGTCCAGCACATCGCCGAGCGTGTCTTTCAGGGTCCAGGTCAGGCCGACCACGCATTGTTCAGAGATTTCCATTGCAGAATTCTCCCATGGAGATCACAACACCGCTGCCTCTGCTGGGCGGCCTGAGCGCCGCGCAGTTCATGCGGCGGCACTGGCAGAAGAAACCGCTGCTGGTGCGACAGGCGGTACCCGACATGGTGCCACCCATCGACCGTTCCGCGCTGTTCGCGCTGGCCGAACGCGAAGAGGTCGAATCCCGGCTGATCCGCCACGGCAAGACCGGTTGGAGCCTGAAGCACGGCCCGCTGCCACGTCGCTCGCTGCCCTCGCTGAAGCAGGCCGCCTGGACCCTGCTGGTGCAGGGCGTCGACCTGCACCACGAGGGCATCCATGCGCTGCTGCGGCAGTTCAGCTTCCTGCCCGACGCGCGGCTCGACGACCTGATGATCAGCTACGCGAGCGACGGCGGCGGCGTGGGCGCGCATTTCGACAGCTACGACGTGTTCCTGCTGCAGGCGCAGGGCCGGCGCCGCTGGTCCATCGGCAAGCAGGGCGACCTGCGGCTGCAGCCCGACGTGCCGCTCAAGATCCTCGAGCGCTTCGAGCCCGAGCAGAGCTTCGTGCTCGAGCCCGGCGACATGCTCTACCTGCCGCCGCGTTATGCGCACGACGGCGTGGCGGTCGGCGGCGACTGCATGACCTTTTCGATCGGGCTGCGCTCGCCCTCCGCGGGCGAGCTCGGCGCCGACCTGCTGGCGCGCATCGCGCAGGCCCATGCCGACGCGCTCGAGGACGCGGGCCCGTCGGCCGCCGTGCGCTACCGCGACCCCGCGCAACCCGCTGTCGAGGCGCCCGGCGCCATGCCCGCCGCGCTGCAGGCCTTCGCGCGCAAGGCGGTCGAGATGGCGCTGCGCGATCCCGACGCGATCGACCGCGCGCTCGGCGAATCGCTGACCGAGCCCAAGGCCAGCACCTGGTTCGACGAAGGCGGCGAGGTGCCCGACGCGCTGCATGCGGTGCGGCTGGACCGTCGCACGCGCATGCTCTACGACGCGCGCCATCTCTACATCAACGGCGAGAGCTTCCGCGCGGGCGGTGCCGATGCCACGCTGATGCGGCGCCTCGCCGACCGGCGCGCGCTCGGGCCGCGCGAGCTCGCGAAGGCCAGCGACGATGCGCTGTCGCTGCTGGCCGAATGGTGCGAGGCGGGCTGGCTGCATGCCGAGTGACACCGCGTTGCCGTCGCCGCTGCCCGAGGGCCGCTTCGACGGCCGCGAAGCGTTCGACGGGCTGCTGCGCACCGCGCTCGCATCGGCCGCGCGGGAGGGCTGGAAGGAGCTGATCCTCAGCGACCCCGACTTCGCCGACTGGCCGCTCGGCGAACGCGCGAGCATCGAGGCGCTGCAGGCCTGGTCGGCCAGCGGGCGCAGGCTGGTGCTGCTGGCCGAGCGCTTCGATGGCGTGGAGCGCCGGCATGCGCGCTTCGTCGGCTGGCGCCGCACCTGGGACCACATCGTCGAATGCCGTGCGCTGCGCGTGCCGCATGCGCAAGCCGGCAGCGGCGTGCCGAGCGCGTGGTGGACGCCCTCGTGGTTCCTGCATCGCATCGACATCGAGCATGGCCGCGGTCTCAGCGGTACCGATGCGCGCACGCGCAGCGCGCTGCGCGAGTCGATCGAGGAATGCTGGCGCCAGGCCCGGCCCGCCTTTCCCGCGAGCACGCTGGGCTTGTAAGCCAATGCCGCGAATCCCGCGGCCAGACACAAGAGGGACAGCATGCGGGTCTAGAATTTTTTTCGTCCCTCAAGACCTTCATTGCCAAAGGAGCCTTTTCATGAAGAAGACAACGTCCGTCCTGCTCGCCTCGCTGCTCGCCGCTTCCGCCCTGGTGGCCTGCGGCAAGAAGGAGGATGCGGCGCCCGCCGTGACCACGCCGCCGCCCGCGCCCGTGACCGAGCCGGCACCGGCCCCCGCGCCCGCCCCTGCCGCATCGGCGCCGTCGGCGGGTGCATCGGCACCCTCGGCGGCCGCATCGTCGGCACTCGATGCGGCCAATGCCGCGACCGAAGCCGCGAAGAAGGGCGAAGCGCCGAGCAAGTAAGCCGTCGCCGCACACGAAGCAAAGCCGCCTCCAGGGCGGCTTTCTTCATGCGGCTTTCAATCGCCTTTCAACTCAGACGTCGAGCCAGGGCGATCCCTCGGCCGCGTTCGCGGTCAGCATCTCGGCCTCGTCGCCGCCCAGGGCCTGCGCCATCAGCCGGCGCACGATCTCGGGCCGGTTGTTCTGCTCGCTCAGGTGCGCCGCGACCACGTGGCGCAGCCCGTCGTGCAGCAGTGCGCGCGCGATGTCCGCGGCGGCCTGGTTCGAGAGGTGGCCGTAGTTGCCGCCCACGCGCATCTTCAGGAAGGGCGGATAGGCCGAGTTGGCCAGCAGCTCGCTGTCGTGGTTGAACTCCAGCAGCAGCGAATGCGCGCCGGCCAGGCGTGCGAGCACGTGGGTTGTGGCATGGCCGAGGTCGGTCAGCACGCCGAGCGTGCGATGGCCGTCGGTGCAGCGCAGCTGCAGCGGCTCGCGCGCGTCGTGCGGCACGGTGAAGGGGTGCACCGAGAGTTCGCCGACCGCGAAGTCCTCGTCGTCGCGCGCGAGGCGCAGTTGCCCTTCGAAGTCGCGCGCGCCCGTGGCGAGCCAGGTGCCTTCGCTCATCCAGACGGGAATGCGGTTGCGCCGCGAGAGGGTGTGGGCGCAGCCGATGTGGTCGCCGTGTTCGTGCGTGACGAAGACGGCATCGATGTCGCTCGCGGCGAGCCCGGCGCGGGCCAGCCGCTGATCGAGCTGGCGGATGCCGAAGCCGCAGTCGATCAGGAGCCGGGAGGTGCGGCCGCCGCTGGTCGCCTCGACCAGCGCGGCATTGCCCGTGCTGCCGCTGCCGAGGCTTCGGAAGCGGAGCATGGAACTTACTTCAGGTCGTCGGCGATGACCTTGACGATGCGCTCGGCATTGGCCGAGGTCTCGGGCGCGCCGGCCTCGTTCTGCACCGACACCGTGCTGCTCTCGCCCTGGCTCTTGACCAGGATGCGGAACTTGAGCGGTGCCTCGGTCTTGCTCGAGCTGAACAGCTTGCCGAAGAAGCCGGGCTCCTTCTTGTCGGGGTTCGGCGGCACGTAGCGCACGAAGTAGACGCCGGCGCTGCGGTCACGGTCTTCGACGGTGAAGCCGGTGCGGTCGAGCGCGAGGCCGATGCGGCGCCATGCGCGGTCGAAGCCGTCGCTGAGCTGCACGATCGGCTGGCCGCCGACGTTGGACACGCGGGCAGTCTGCACCGGTGCCGCGGCGGCGGTGGCCGCGACCTGCTTGGCCTGCTCCTGCGAGACGCCGAGCTTGACCATCAGGCGGCGCAGGAATTCGGCCTCGAGTTCGGGGTCGGACGGACGCGGCTGCCAGACGGTCTGGTCCTGGCGCGTGTTGGTGTAGACCTCCTGCATGCCGCGATGGCTGATGTAGATCTCGGTGCCGGTGGGCGTGCGCTCCATGCGGGTGCGGAAGCGATCGAGTTCGCCGGTGGAGTAGATCGAGTCGACCAGCTTGCCCAGCGTGCCGCGGATGATGTCCTGCGGCAGCTTGGCGCGGTTCTCGGCCCAGTCGGTTTCCATGATGCCGAGGTTGCGCTGCTCGGTGGTCAGCAGGAAGCCGCTTTCCTGCCAGAAGTCCTTGACCGGATCCCAGAGCTGGTCGGGCGAACGGTTGACGACCAGCCAGCGTTGCGAGCCGGTGCGCTCCAGGCGCACGTCACCGAGGTTGGAGACGGCGGTGGGCACGCCCGGCGCGTTGGCAACGCCGGTCTGGTAGGCATTGGCGGTCACGGCGCCGCCGGGGATCGCGTAGCGGTTGTCGCGCGAGAGCTGCGACAGGTCGGGCGGCACTTCGAGCGTCGGGGCCTTGCCGGCGCTCTTGTAGTCGATCTTGTCGCTCTCGAGAACGGAGCAGGCGGCGAGGCTGGCGACGAGGGCCAGGAGTGCGAATCGCGAGAGGTACTTCAACGTCGTCTTCCTTGTTGGAATGGTTCGGTCAATCGATGGGCCGCTGTGCCCGCCCGTTCTGAGCTCGGTTCAGGCAAAAGGTTGCTTAACCTCGAACGCGGCAGGGTAAAAGAAGATCGTGGAGGGAATGTGGAGGGGCGAGGGCGCGCAGGCGCGCATCAGTCCTTGAGCAGCCCGGTCGCGCGCAGCGCGGCCTCGACCGCCGGACGGCTGGCCTCGGAAAGCTCGGTCAGCGGCAGCCGCAGCGCACCGCCGCAGAGGCCGAGGCGGGACATGGCCCACTTGAGCGGAATCGGATTGGGTTCGACGAACAGGTTGCGGTGCAGCGGCATCAGCTCGAACTGGATCTGCATCGCGCGCTTCACGTCGCCCGCGAGCGCGGCCACGCACAGCTCGTGCATCTTGCGCGGCGCCACGTTGGCCGTGACGCTGATGTTGCCCTTGCCGCCGCACAGCATGAGCGCCACGGCGGTCGGGTCGTCGCCCGAATAGACGGCGAAGCGCTCGGGCAGGTCGCGGATCAGCCACTGGGCGCGTTCGATGTTGCCGGTGGCTTCCTTGATGCCGATGATGCCGGGCACCTGGGCCAGGCGCAGCACGGTGTCGTGCGCCATATCGGCGACGGTGCGGCCGGGCACGTTGTACAGCACGGTGGGCAGGTCGCCCACGGCTTCGGCGATGGCCTTGAAGTGCTGGTACTGGCCCTCTTGCGTGGGCTTGTTGTAGTAGGGGACGACCTGGAGCTGGGAATTGGCGCCCACGCCCTTGGCGAACTTGGCGAGCTCGATCGCCTCCTTGGTCGAGTTGGCGCCGCAGCCGGCCATGACGGGCACGCGGCCCCGGGCCTGCTCGACCGACACGCGGATGATTTCGCAGTGCTCTTCCACGTCGACCGTCGGCGATTCGCCGGTGGTGCCGACGACGCCGAGGCAGTCGGTGCCTTCGTCGATGTGCCAGTCGATCAGCCGGCGCAGCGCGGGATAGTCAACGCTGCCGTCGTCGTGCATCGGCGTGGCCAGCGCGACGATGCTGCCTGTGAGTTGCTCCAAGGGGGAATCTCTTTGTCGTGGACGAAAGCACGCATTCTAATAGCGCACCCCCTGCCCGCCACCCGGGCGGCCCCGGGTCCCGAGGGGGTGGTCAGGCGGCCTTCAGCGGATGGCGCGCCGGCAGGTCCGCCGCGGCGGCGGGCACCCGCACCGCCGCGATGCGCTGCACGAAGCGCGCCGGCTCGCTCAAGAAGCCGTCCTCGTAGGCCACCACGCGCAGCCCGTCGCAGGCAGCCAGCAGTTCGCCCGGGCGCAGCAGGAAGTCGGGCCGCGAGGGCTTGCCCACGCTCTCGTTGCCCGCCGCGAAGGTCTCGTAGAGCAGCACGCCGCCGGGCGCCACGGCCGCGACGATGTCGGGCAGCCGCGCCCGCCACAGGTAGTTGGTGACGACCACCGCGCCGAAGCCCTGGCCGGCGAAGGGCCAGGGGCCGTCCTCGATGTCGGCGGTGACGGCCGTGCCGAAGGCGGCCGCGGCCGCCGTGGCTTCGGCCGAGCGGTCGACGCCCGTGGCCGGGTGCCCCCGCTGCGCGAACCAGTGCATGTGGCGGCCGGCGCCGCAGGCCACGTCGAGCACGGTGGCGCCCGGCGCGAGCAGGTGGCTCCAGCGCACGATCCATTCCGAGGGCGCCGACAGGCCGTGGACCGGCGAAGGGGGATTGGTTACATCTTTCATGGCGCCTTGCGCCCGCCGGGCGCGCGATCGGTCAGAAGCACGACCAGATCTGGTCGACCAGCATCACCGCGAATTCGGGGTGGGTGTAGAGGCTGAACACGCCCGCCAGCGCCAGCGCCGCGGCGGCAAACCAGCCGGTGCGTGCGAGCCGTTGGCGCGAGAGGGGTGTCATGGCCGCCATTGTGATCCCGGCTCAGCCCGCGTATCAGCCCGCATGCGCGGCGGGCCGGCCCACCGGGCGCGCGATCGCGCTCTCGCGCACCGGCAGGTTGACCAGCGCCGCGAACACGCCGAGCGCGATCGCCAGATACCAGACCACGTCGTAGCTGCCCGTGGTGTCGTAGAGGTAGCCGCCGAGCCAGACGCCGAGGAAGGAGCCGACCTGGTGGCTCAGGAACACGAAGCCGCTGAGCATCGAGAGATGGGCCACGCCGAAGATGCCCGCCACGATCGCGTTGGTGGCCGGCACGGTCGAGAGCCAGAGGAAGCCCATCGCGGCCGAGAACAGGTAGACGCTCAGCGGCGAGGTCGGCACCACGAGGAACAGCGCGATGGACACCGCCCGCGCGAAGTAGATCGCGGCCAGGATCTTGCGCTTGGCCAGCTTCTGGCCCAGCAGTCCCACGGTGTAGGTGCCGAACACGTTGAACAGGCCGATCAGCGCCAGCGCGTAGCCGGCCACGTCGGCCGGCAGGCTCTTGTCGCGCAGGTAGGTCGGCATGTGGATGCCGATGAAGGCGAGCTGGAAGCCGCAGACGAAATAGCCGGCCATCAGCAGGCCGAAGCTCGGGTAGCGGAAGGCCTCGCCCACGGCCTGCAGCACCGACTGCTCGCGGTGCGCGGTCGCGGCTTCGCTCCGGGGCTCGCGCAGGCCGAAGGCCAGCGGCACGATCACCAGCACCAGCACGGCGACCACGGCCAGCGCGGTCTGCCAGCCGAACTGGCCGATCAGCCGGCCCTCGACCGGCGCCATCAGGAACTGGCCGAAGGAGCCGGCCGCGGCCGCCACCCCCATTGCCCACGAGCGCCGCTCGGCCGGGATCTGCCGCCCGATCACGCCGTAGATCACCGCGTAGGTGGTGCCGGCCTGGGCCGCGCCGATCAGCAGGCCGGCGCTCAAGGTGAACAGCAGCGGCGTCGGCGAATGCGCCATGCCCAGCAGGCCCAGTGCGTAGAACACCGCGCCGCCGATCAGCACCCGGAACGCGCCGAAGCGGTCGGCCAGCATGCCCGCGAACACCCCGAAGATGCCCCACGAGAGGTTCTGTATCGCCAGCGCGAACGAGAAGGTCTGCCGGCTCCAGTCCTGCGCCTGCGTGATCGGCTGCAGCCAGAGCCCGAAGCCATGGCGGATGCCCATCGAGAGCGTGACGATCATGGCGCCGCAGAACAGCACCTGCCTGATCGAGAGGGTGGGAGTGGAAGGCGATTGCATGCGGCGACTGTAGCCAAGAGCCGGCTTTGGCATGCGCGCCGGCGGCGACAGCCATTGATGATTTATCGGCGGCCGATCGATGCGTGAATCGCATCAAAACCGCATCGGGCCGCGCACCTGTATGCGCATCCAGTCATTTCCCTGGCGACTGACTACAATCCGCCCCCATGGCGACTCCCCCCAAGACTCCAACCAGTTCCTCCGACGCCTCCGGCTACTCCGAAGGCTCGATCCGCGTGCTCAAGGGCCTCGAGCCCGTCAAGCAGCGCCCGGGCATGTACACCCGCACCGACAACCCGCTGCACATCATCCAGGAAGTGCTCGACAACGCGGCCGACGAAGCGCTCGCGGGCCACGGCAAGAAGATCAAGGTCACGCTGCACGCCGACGGCTCGGTCAGCATCGAGGACGACGGCCGCGGCATTCCGTTCGGCCTGCATCCTGAAGAGAAGGCGCCCGTGATCGAGCTGGTCTACACCCGGCTGCACGCGGGCGGCAAGTTCGACAAGGGCTCGGGCGGCGCCTACAGCTTCTCGGGCGGCCTGCATGGCGTGGGCGTGTCGGTGACCAATGCGCTGTCGAAGCGGCTCGAGGTGGCGACGCACCGCGAAGGCTCGGTGGCCAAGTTGACTTTCAGCGGCGGCGACGTGATCGAGCCGCTCGAGGTGCGCAGGCTCGAGGCCGGCGAGCGCAAGCAGGGCACCACGGTGCGCGCCTGGCCCGACGCCAGGTATTTCGAGTCCTCCGCGCTGCCCATGGCCGAGCTCACCCACCTGCTGCGCAGCAAGGCGGTGCTGATGCCCGGCGTGGGCGTCACGCTGGTCAACGAGAAGACCAAGGAAACGCAGCAGTGGCTCTACAAGGGCGGCCTGAGCGACTACCTGATGCAGACGCTCAACGGCGATCCGGTGATCCCGCTGTTCGAGGGCAGCGGCCATGCCGACAAGAACGCCGACAACTTCGCCGAGGGCGAGGGTGCCGACTGGGCCGTGGCCTTCACCGAGGACGGCCAGCCTGTGCGCGAGAGCTACGTCAACCTGATTCCCACCAGCGCCGGCGGCACGCACGAGAGCGGCCTGCGCGACGGCCTGTTCACGGCGGTCAACGGCTTCATCGAGCTGCACTCGCTGCTGCCCAAGGGTGTGAAGCTCTTGCCTGAGGACGTGTTCGCGCGCGCCTCCTACGTGCTCAGCGCCAAGGTGCTCGATCCGCAGTTCCAGGGCCAGATCAAGGAGCGCCTGAATTCGCGCGACGCGGTGCGGCTGGTGTCGAGCTTCGTGCGCCCGGCGCTCGAGCTGTGGCTCAACCAGCACGTCGACTACGGCCGCAAGCTCGCCGAACTGGCGATCAAGGCAGCCCAGACGCGCCAGCGCGCGGGCCAGAAGGTCGAGAAGCGCAAGGGCTCGGGCGTGGCCGTGCTGCCCGGCAAGCTGACCGACTGCGAGAGCAAGGACATCGGCCACAACGAAGTCTTCCTGGTCGAGGGCGACTCGGCCGGCGGCAGCGCCAAGATGGGCCGCGACAAGGAAAGCCAGGCCATCCTGCCGCTGCGCGGCAAGGTGCTCAACACCTGGGAGGTCGAGCGCGACCGGCTGTTCGCCAACACCGAAATCCACGATATCTCGGTGGCCGTGGGCGTCGATCCGCATGGCCCCGACGACACGCCCGACCTCAGCGGCCTGCGCTACGGCAAGATCTGCATCCTTTCCGATGCCGACGTGGACGGCTCGCACATCCAGGTGCTGCTGCTCACGCTGTTCTTCCGCCACTTCCCCAAATTGATCGAAACCGGCCACGTGTATGTCGCGAAGCCGCCATTGTTCCGGGTCGACGCGCCCGCGCGCGGCAAGAAGCCGGCCTCCAAGGTCTATGCGCTCGACGAGGGCGAACTGACCGCCACGCTCGACAAACTGCGCAAGGACGGCGTGCGCGAAGGCGCCTGGAGCATCAGCCGCTTCAAGGGCCTGGGCGAAATGAGCGCGGAACAATTGTGGGAAACCACGCTCAATCCGGACACCCGGCGCCTGATGCAGGTCCAATTGGGCCGCTTCGACTTCAGTGCCACCCAGGGCGAGATCACCAAGCTCATGGGCAAGGGCGAAGCGGCGGCGCGGCGCGAACTGATGGAACTGCGCGCCGACGACGTCGACATCGATGTTTGATTCCACCCCGCATGTCCCTCCTCAAGCCTTCGCTGCTCCTGGCCTTCCTGCTGCTCGCGCTGCAGGGGCCGGCGCGCGCCGCTGACGTCTACGGCTACATCGACGCCAACGGCGTGGCGCACTTCGCGGCCGAGAAGGTCGACGAGCGCTACCAGGTGTTCTTCCGCGACGGCCAGAGCTTCGACACCACGCAGGGCATCTCGCCGCTCGGTCGCCTGGGCCGCGGCGATCGCAAGCTCGACGGCAAGGTGTCGCCGGCCTCGCAGACGCTGCTGGCCATGTTCGAGGCCTCGCCCAGCTACAAGATCGCCAAGAGCGCGCTGCGCGATGCCGCGAACAAGCACGCGATCGACTACGAACTGCTGCAGGCGCTGATCGCCACCGAGTCGGGCTTCGACGCCCAGGCCGTCTCGCCCAAGGGCGCGCGCGGGCTGATGCAGCTGATGCCCGGCACCGCGCAGCGCTACGGCGTGGCGGGCGACAAGCGCGCGAGCCTCGAGAAGAAGCTGTTCGACCCGCGCATCAACATCGCCGCCGGCTCGCACTACCTGCGCGACCTGATCGCGATGTTCCCGGGCCAGATCGAGCTGGCGCTGGCGGCCTACAACGCGGGCGAGGGCGCGGTGCAGCGCGCGGGCAACAAGATCCCGAACTACAAGGAAACGCAGAACTACGTGCAGACGGTGCTGCAGCTCTATGCCTACCTCAAGCCTTCGGTGGCCCGGGGCGGCGGCCTGCGCGGCGGCAAGACGCCGGGGCGCATCCGCATGGAGATGACGGTGCCCGCCGGCGGCGCGATCGGCCGCGGCAACATGCCCCCGGATGCGCCGCGCGGCCTGCCGGCGATGCCGGCCGTGCCCGAGTCGGCCGCGCCGCCCGCGGCCGATGCCGGCACCGGCGATCTCCCCGCTTCGCCGCTGTCGTGAGCACGGCGTCCCGCGAGCGAGCGCCTTCGCCCGCCCCGACCACCCCAAGAACGAGGAGACCGCGATGCAACGTCGAGATTTCGTCCTGGCCGGCGCCGCCGCGCTGAGCGGTGCCGCGCGCGCCCAGCATCCCGCCTCGCACGCGGCGCCGCAGCCCGTGCCGTCCTCGGCCGAGCCCTACGCGCGGCTGCAGGGCGGCGTGCCGCACCACATGACGCCCGAGCAGGAGTCGCAGCGCGTCACCGACAGCCCCGCGCCGCGCGGCCCGCAGGGGCGCTGGGCGGCACGCGCGGCGTTGCCGCTCCCGCGCAGCGAGATGGCCTGGGCCACGGCCGCGCAGGGCCGCATGCACGTGGTCGGCGGCTACGGCGAGGGCGCGGTCAACCGCGACTACCACCACATCTACGACCCGCAGGCCGACCGCTGGCTCGACGGCGCGCCGCTGCCGCGCGGCGCCAACCACGTCGCCGTGGCGGCCGACGGCGGCCGGGTCTACGCGCTCGGTGGCTTCGTCGAGCAGAACCGGCGCTCCGACACGAACGCCTACGTCTACGAGATCGCGGCCAACCGCTGGACCCCCATCGCGCCGCTGCCGCGTCCGCGCGGCGCGGCCGCCGCGGTGGTGCTCGACGGGCAGCTGCACCTGATCGGCGGCGCCTCCGAGCCCGCGGCCGAGCGCGCCAGCGTGGGCTGGCACGAGGTCTACGACCCGAAGGCCGACCGCTGGAGCGCGCGCAAGCCGCTGCCCGGCGCGCGCGATCACGTGGGCTGCGTGGCGCACGGCGGCCTGATCCACGTGGTCGGCGGGCGCTTCAACACCTTCGAGTACAACACCGACCTGCACCACGTCTACCTTCCCGCGCGCGACACCTGGGAGCCGCGTGCGCCGCTGCCCACCGCGCGCTCGGGCCATGGCCTGGTGGTCTATCGCGACCGCTTCTTCGCCATGGGCGGCGAGGGCGGTTTCCTCGTCGGCGGCGTGCCGCGCCAGGCCAAGGTCTTCGGCCAGATGGAAAGCTACGATCCGGTGGCCGACAGCTGGCAGCGCCATGCGCCCATGACCACGCCGCGCCACGCCGTCGGTGCCGCCGTCATCGGCGACTGGATCTACGTGGCCGGCGGCGGTGCCGTGCTCGGCGGCTCGGTGCAGTCGGCGGTGCACGAGGCCTTCACGCTGGGCTGAGCGCCCCCGCAAGCCACCCCTTTTTTCGTTTTCTCACCCGCTCTTCCATGGACTCCCAACCCCCGCTCGATCTCCTGCCTCCCGGCGACGACAACAACGACGGCGGCGACGGCACCTCGCTCACGCTCGCCGACTATGCCCAGACCGCCTACCTCGAATACGCGCTGAGCGTGGTCAAGGGCCGCGCGCTGCCCGACGTGTCGGACGGCCAGAAGCCGGTGCAGCGGCGCATCCTCTATTCGATGTCGCGCATGGGCCTGGGCTTCGGCGGCACCAACGGCACCGTGGGCGCCAAGCCCGTGAAGAGCGCGCGCGTGGTCGGCGACGTGCTCGGCCGCTTCCATCCGCACAGCGACCAGGCCGCCTACGACGCGCTGGTGCGCATGGCGCAGGACTTCTCGCAGCGCTATCCGCTGGTCGACGGCCAGGGCAACTTCGGCAGCCGCGACGGCGACGGCGCCGCGGCCATGCGCTACACCGAGGCGCGCCTCGCGCGCATCACCAGCCTGCTGCTCGACGAGATCGACGAGGGCACGGTCGACTTCATTCCCAACTACGACGGCAGCACCGAGGAGCCGCGCCTCCTGCCCGCGCGGCTGCCGTTCACGCTGCTCAACGGCGCGAGCGGCATCGCGGTCGGCCTGGCCACCGAGATCCCGAGCCACAACCTGCGCGAGATCGCCGATGCCTGCGTGGCGCTGATCAAGTCGAACGGCAAGCTCAGCGAGGAAGAGCTGTTCGCCATCGTGCCCGGCCCCGACTATCCGGGCGGTGCGCAGATCATCAGCAGCGCGGGCGACATCGCCGATGCCTACCGCATCGGCCGCGGCTCGCTCAAGGTGCGCGCGCGCTGGAAGATCGAGGATCTCGCGCGCGGCCAGTGGCAGCTGGTGGTCAACGAGCTGCCGCCGGGCGTGAGCACGCAGAAGGTGCTCGAGGAGATCGAGGAGATCACCAACCCCAAGGTCAAGGCCGGCAAGAAGGCGCTGAGCACCGAGCAGACCCAGGTCAAGGCCGCGATGCTCTCGGTGCTCGACGTGGTGCGCGACGAGTCGAGCAAGGACGCCGCCGTGCGGCTGGTGTTCGAGCCCAAGACCTCGCGCATCAGCCAGGAGGAGTTCATCACCACGCTGCTGGCGCAGACCTCGCTCGAGACCTCGTCGTCGATCAACCTCACGATGGTGGGCATCGACGGCAAGCCGACGCAGAAGTCGCTGCGCCAGATGCTCGAGGAATGGATCGAGTTCCGCGCCGCCACGGTCGAGAAGCGCTCGAAGCACCGCCTGGGCAAGGTACAGGACCGCATCCACATCCTAGAGGGCCGGCAGCTGGTGCTGCTGAACATCGACGAGGTGATCGCCATCATCCGCGCGGCCGAGGATCCGAAGGCCGCGTTGATCGCGCGCTTCAACCTCAGCGAGGTGCAGGCCGAGGACATCCTCGAGATCCGGCTGCGCCAGCTCGCGCGGCTCGAAGCCATCAAGATCGAGCAGCAGCTCAAGGAACTGCGCGAGGAGCAGAAGAAGCTTGAGGAGATCCTCGGCAGCCCGGCCGCGCTGCGCCGCCTGCTGGTCAAGGAGATCGAGGCCGACGCCAAGACCTTCGAGGACCCGCGCCGCACGCTGATCCAGGCCGAGAAGCGCGCCGTGGCCGAGGTCAAGGTGGTCGACGAACCGGTCACGGTGATCGTCTCGCAGAAGGGCTGGGTGCGCGCGCAGAAGGGCTGGCCCACGGCCAACGGCGGTGCCGCGCCCGAGTACAGCTTCAAGTCGGGCGACTCGCTCTACGGCGCCTTCGAATGCCGCAGCGTCGACACGCTGCTGGTGTTCGGCAGCGCCAAGGACAAGAGCGTGCGCGTCTACACCGTGCCCGTGGCCTCGCTGCCGGGCGCGCGCGGCGACGGCCAGCCGGTCACCACGCTGATCGACCTCGATGCGGGCACGCATGTCACGCACTACTTCGCGGGCCCGGTCGCGGCCAGCCTGCTGCTGGCCAATTCGGGCGGCTACGGCTTCATCGCCACGGTCGAGAACATGATGTCGCGCCAGCGCGGCGGCAAGGCCTTCATCGACGTGGGCGAGGGCGAGCAGCTGTGCCGGCCCTCGCTGGTGGGCGGTGCCGGCGGTGCCGAGCCCATGCCCGCGGCCACGCACGTGGCCTGCGCCTCCACGGGCGGGCGCATCCTGACCTTCGAGATCGCCGAGCTCAAGAGCCTGCCCAAGGGCGGCCGCGGCCTCACGCTGATCGACCTCGAACCCAAGGACACCCTCGCGGGTGCCGCGGCCTACACGCGCAGCGTGAGGATCGAAGGCATCGGCCGCGGCGGCAAGGAGCGCGACGAGACGCTCGAGATCCGCACCCTGAACAACGCGCGCGGCACCCGCGCGCGCAAGGGCAAGGCGGCCGACCTGGGCTTCAAGCCGGCCAGCATCGTGCGGGTGCTCTGATGGGCGGCCTCGACATCAGCACCATCGGCTTCGTCATCGCGGTCGTGACCGGCATCGGGAGCTTTCTCGTGGGCCGGCACTTCCGCGGCAAGCGCGCCGAGAAGAAGCGCGCGAAGGACCGCGTGGCGGCGCAGGCGCTCGAGACGCGTCAGCAGCGCCGCGCGCGCGAGCGGCGCGAGCGCGGCTAGCCGCTCGCTGCTCCCTGCGCGCTACTTCAGGCCTTCCCACCAGCGCACGTTGGTGCGCGCCTGGCCCACCGTCAGCACCTCGCCGATCACCGGCGTGGCCAGTTCGATCCGGCGCTCCTGCGTGAGCTTCGCGATGCGGTCCAGCGGGTCGTGCCAGGTATGGAAGGCGAGGTCGAAGGTGCTGTTGTGCACCGAGTACAGCACCTTGCCGCGCAGGTCCTCGAAGGCCTGCACGCTCTGCTCGGGCGTCATGTGGACCGCGGGCCAGTAGGCGTCGTAGGCGCCGTTCTCCATCAGCGCGAGGTCGAAGCCGCCGAAGCGCTCGCCGATCTGCCTGAAGCCCGGGAAGTAGCCCGAGTCGCCGCTGTAGAAGATGCGCTGCTCGCCGCTTTGCACCACCCACGAGGCCCACAGCGTGCGGCCGCGGTCGGTCAGCGAGCGGCCCGAGAAGTGCTGCGCCGGCGTGGCCGTGAGCTTCACGCCGTCGTGCTCGCCGGCCTGCCACCAGTCGAACTCGCTGATGCGCTCGGGCGGCACGCCCATCGCCACCAGCCGCGCCTTCACGCCCAGCGGCACGAAGTAGCGTTGCACCCGTTTCGCGAGGTACTCGATGGTGTAGACGTCGAGGTGGTCGTAGTGGTCGTGCGAGAGGATCAGGCCCTCGATCGGCGGCAGGTCCTGCAGCGCGATCGGCGGCTGGTGGAAGCGCTTGGGCCCCGCGAACGAGAACGGCGACACGCGCTCGCCGAACACCGGGTCGATCAGCCAGTACTTGCCGCGCAGCTTCAGCAGGTGCGAGGAATGGCCCAGGCGCACCACGTGGTTGGCCTGGGCGTCGAGCGCTTCGAGCGCGGCCGGCGTCAGCGGCTTCACGGGGATCGCGTCGGTGGGCACCGAGTCGGTCTTGGTCTCGAAGAAGAAACGGGTCCAGATCTTCCAGCCGCTCTGGTTGGGCAGCACGTCGGGGTTGTCCATGTTCTGGAAGGTGCAGCCCTTGAACTGCGGCGAGGCGTCGTAGCGGGCCTCGCAGCCGCTGTTGCTGCTGCAGCCGGCCAGCAGCGCGCAGGCGGCTGCGAAGGCGGCGGCGGCGCGCCGGCGCAGGCGCTGCGGGAGAGAAGGAGCGATGGCGTCGGTCATGGCGGTGTTGTGTGGTTCTGCGGGCGGCGCGAGCTTAGCGGCGGGTGCGCGGGCAATGGTTTCAACGCCAGAAACATTCGCCGGGCAGGGGCATTGGCGGCGTCCTGTGCGATCCTTCGGCCTCACCGTCCGCGCACCAGAAAGGGTTCCCCATGACTCTCGCCGTCCTCGTCATCGACATGCAGCGCGGCCTCGTCGACGACGCCCCGCGTCCGCACGAAGCCGCCGCGGTGATCGAGCGCATCAACGCGCTCACCGAGCGTGCCCGCGCGGCCGGTGTGCCGGTGGCCTTCATCCAGCACGAGAACGAGATCGACCTCGCGTTCGACTCCGAGCGCTGGCAGCTCGCCGGCGCGCTTGACACCGACACGCGCGACGCGCGGCTGCGCAAGACCACGCCCGATTCCTTCCTGCGCACGCCGCTCGATGCCTGGCTCTCGGAGCGTGGCGTGAAGCGCGTGGTGGTCTGCGGCTATTCGTCGGAGTTCTGCGTCGACACCACGGTGCGCCGCGCGGCCGGGCTGGGCTACGAGGTGACGCTCGCGGCCGACGCCCACACCTCGCACGACAAGCCGCATGCCACGGGCGCGCGGATCCGCGCACACCACAACGCCACGCTCGCGGACATCACGAGCTTCGGCGTGCCGATCCGCGCGGTCGACAGCGCCGATGTGTCCTTCGACGGCTGAAAGGAAAGCGGACAGCCGGACGCAGAGGACGCGAAGGTTACGCGAAGGGCGCGAAAGAATTCAAAAAGGTCTTCTGGTTTCCTTTCGCGTTCTTCGCGAATTCTTCGCGTCCTCTGCGTCCGGAAGTTCGGCTGTCCGATCCCGCTTTCAGTCCGCCCCCGGCCGCCACACCCGCACCAGCGCCCCGAGCTTCTCCCGGAAGCTCATGCGGTCGTTCGACAGCACGTCGATGAAGTCCGACAGCCGCTGCGACTTGACCATGGTGTAGACCGTGAGCCAGGTCGTGAACACCAGCACCACGCCGAACCAGACCGCCTTGCGCCACAGCGGCGCCTCGGCTTCGGCCAGCAGGTTCATGCCGAGGAAGCCGGTGGTGATGGTGCCGATCAGCCCGAACAGGGTCACGACCGTGAGCCGCACCACGGTGTTGGCCTGGCGCCGCAGGCTGTCGGCGTCGAGGTAGGTGTTCATGTCGGCGATGCGCTCCTTGACCTCGTCGTAGAGCGGATCGAGCCCGAGGTGGGTGGCGCACAGGTGCGACAGCGCGCGCACCTGCGCCTGCTCGGAGATCTCGTGGAACCAGTAGCGGTGCGTGAAGCGCAGGAAGCGTTCGAAGCTCGCGCGGATCGCGCGCTTGAAGCGCTTCACGCTCGGCGTGCTGCGGATGTCCAGGCGCTTGAGCGCCTCCACCAGCTGGTCCGAGAACATCAGCAGCGAGGCCTTCTGGAAGTGCGCGATCAGGAACAGCAGGAAGTGCTGGTGGCGGAACTGCGCGAGCACGCCGCGGTCGCGGCAGCAGAAGAACTCGGAGCGCGCATCGCCCACCACGATCAGCGCATGGCCGTTGCACAGGTAGCGCGTGTTGGGGGCCGCGCCGGCATCGACCCAGAAGCGGTCGTAGCAGTAGCGGCTCTCGAAGTCGGCCAGGTGGTGGTCGGCATAGGGCAGGTGGTCCTGGCGTCCCGCGAGCGCCGCCTCGGCCTCGCCCGCGCCCGTGACCAGGCCGAGGCGGACGAAGTCGTTGCGCGTGAGCCGCTTCGGATCGTCGAGCGACAGGTAGGCCATCACCGGCATGCGGTAGTACTCGATCTGCCGGTAGCGCAGCGCGCCCTGGTCCTCCGAATGGTCGCTCACCAGCGGCTGCATCAGGTAGGCCCAGTGGGCGGCGATGCGCGGCGCGCGGTGCTGCGCCACGTGCGAGATGAAGGCCTCGCTGTGCTGCGCGTCGGAGCTGGCGAGCACGCGGCCATCGGCCGCCAGCCATTCGACGCTGGCCATGCAGTGCAGCGCGCCGCCCTCGGCATCCCAGCCCGCGGGATAGGCGCGGCCGAAGCGGTAGAGCAGTTCCTGCGCCTGCGCCAGGCTCAGGTCGTTCACGCCGACCTCGAGGTTCAGCAGCACCACGTCGACGTCGAAGAAGAAGTAGAGGTCGCAGTGCACCACCTCGAGCGTGATCGGTGCCTCGCCGGCGCGCGTGACCACGCGCACCGCGGCGATGTCGTGGCGGCGGAAGATGCGCATCGGCGAATCGCCGTCGCTGCTGGAGTCGGGTCCGCCGGCCTGCGCGCGCGAGCGGCCCTCGCCGTAGAGGAAGCGCTGCACATAGGGCAGGAAGCTCACGAACTCGTTGTAGTGGCGCTGGTGGAAGCGGCTGCTGTCGCCGGTGTATTCGTCGATCTCCTCGCGCCACGGCGAGGCCTCGCCCATCTCGCGCAGCAGGTGCCACGGCGCCTGGTGCGCGGACTTCGCATCGCGCGCCGGCATCAGCCGCACGGGCCACAGCAGGGCCTGGCGCAGGTGCTTCACGGCGGGGGCATGGGCGGAGGTCTCGGCGAGCGTGGCGCCGGGGTCTTCGGCCATGTCGTCCAGCTGCGCGGTCGTGGGGTCGGCCAGGGGTGTGAGCATCGCGGAAGTGTAGGCAGCGGCCCCCCGCAAAGACCGACTAGGGTAATCCCTCGGTCATCGTGAAACCGGTTTCATATAAGCTGCAAGCATTGCTTTTCCACTGTGCGCGTGCACCCGCGCCGCAGCCGGACCATGAACTACCAGTTTCAATTCGACGCCGTCTTCGCCGCCTGGCCGCTGCTGCTCAAGGGCACGTGGATCACCGTCCAGCTGTCGCTGGTCGCCACCGTGCTCGGGCTGGTGGTGGCCATCTTCTGCGCCTGGGGCAAGACCTCGGGGCCGGGCTGGCTGCGCTTCGTGATCAACGCCTACATCGAGGTGATCCGCAACACGCCGTTCCTGGTACAGCTGTTCTTCTTCTTTTTCGCGCTGCCGGCCATCGGCCTGCGCTGGTCGCCGCAGACGGCCGCGCTGGTGGCGATGGTGGTGAACCTCGGCGCCTACGCCACCGAGATCATCCGCGCCGGCATCGAATCCATTCCCAAGGGCCAGATCGAGGCGGGCCGCGCGCTCAACCTCAAGTCCTGGGAGATCTTCCGCTTCATCATCATCAAGCCCGCGCTCAAGGCCATCTATCCGGCGCTCACCAGCCAGTTCATCCTGCTGATGCTGAGCTCGGCGGTGGTCTCGGTGATCTCGGCCGACGACCTGACCTCGGTGGCCGCCAACCTGCAGTCGCAGACCTTCCGCAGCTTCGAGATCTACATCGTGGTCGCGGCCATCTACCTCGCGCTGGCGCTCGCCTTCTCGGCGATGTTCAAGCTGATCTACAAGCGCACGCTCAACTACCCGGACCGCCGGTAAGCGTCGACCGACGGAGACCACCACACCATGCGCACCTTCGGCTTTCCCGAATTCCTGTTCATCCTCGAAGCGGCCCAATGGACGCTCGCGCTGTCGGCCATCGCCTTCGTGGGCGGCGCGATCCTGGGGCTCGCGATCGCGCTCATGCGCACGTCCGAATCGGCGTGGGCACGCGGCGTCTCGACCACCTTCATCCAGATCTTCCAGGGCACGCCGCTCTTGCTGCAGCTGTTCCTGGTGTTCTTCGGCGCGCCGGTGCTGGGGCTGGACATCAACCCCTGGGTCGCCGCGGGCGTGGCGCTGGTGCTCAACAGCGCGGCCTTCCTCGGCGAGATCTGGCGCGGCTGCATCGAGGCCATCCCGCGCGGCCAGTGGGAGGCGGCGCAGGCGCTGAGCCTCAACTACAGCGCGCGCATGCGCGACGTGGTGCTGCCGCAGGCCTTCAGGATCGCGCTCGCGCCTACCGTGGGCTACCTGGTGCAGATCATCAAGGGGACCTCGCTCGCGGCCATCATCGGCTTCGTCGAGGTCACGCGCGCCGGCCAGATCGTCAACAACGCCACCTTCCAGCCGCTCATCGTGTTCTCGGTGGTGGCCGCCATCTACTTCGTCATCTGCTGGCCGCTGTCGCTGCTGGCCGCGCGCATGGAGCGCAAGCGCGCACGCGCGCTGGCCCGCTGATTTCCCCGTTCGCCATCTTCCCCGTCGCTTTCGTTTTTTCCGTCGCTTCCTTTCTTTTTCAGGAGACACATCCCATGACCCGCACAACCACCACCCGCCGCGCGGCGATCGCAGCCCTCGCGTCCCTGAGTTTGGGCGCCGCCCTCACCGTGTTCGCCCCCTTCGCCTCGGCGCAGAGCGTGGCCGACATCAAGAAGAAGGGCGAGATCACCATCGGCATGCTGGTCGACTTCCCGCCCTACGGCACCACCGACGCGAAGAACCAGCCCGACGGCTACGACGCCGACGTGGCCAAGCTCCTGGCCAAGGACTGGGGCGTGAAGGCCAACATCGTGCCGGTGACCGGCCCGAACCGCATTCCCTTCCTGCTGACCAACAAGGTCGACCTGCTGGTCGCCTCGCTGGCCATCACGCCCGAGCGCGCGAAGCAGGTGCAGTTCTCGCAGCCCTACGCGGCCGCCACCATCGTGCTGTACGGCGCGACCAAGACCCCGATCAAGGCCGCCGGCGACCTCAAGGGCCTGCGCGTGGGCGTGGCCCGTGCGTCGACCCAGGACGTGGCCGTGACCAAGGCCGCGCCCGAAGGCACCGAGATCCGCCGCTTCGACGACGACGCCTCGGCCATGCAGGCGCTGATCTCGGGCCAGGTCGACGCCATCGGCTGCTCGGTGACCGTGGCCGCCCAGATCGCCAAGCGCGTGCCCGCCGGCACCTACGAAAACAAGTTCACGCTGGTGCAGCAGTCGATGGGCATCGCGATGCGCCCGGGCCAGGACGAGCTGACCAAGGCCGTCAACGACTTCGTGGCGAAGAACACCGCCAACGGCGAACTCAACAAGCTCTATCAGAAGTGGCTGCAGGCCGACCTGCCCAAGATGCAGTAATGCGGGAGCGGACAGCCGGACGCAGAGGACGCGAAGGTTTCGCGAAGGACGCAAAAGGAAAACCTGAAAATTTTTCCTGGCGGTCTTTCGCGACCTTTGCGAAACCTTCGCGTCCTTCGCGTCCGGTCAACCCGATTTCCTTCCCTGATTCCAACGAGTGAACATTCCATGACCGACCCCATCATCCGCATGGAAGCCGTCAACAAGTGGTACGGCGACTTCCAGGTGCTGACCGGCATCGACCTCAGCGTGCGCGCGGGCGAGCGCATCGTGATCTGCGGGCCCTCGGGCTCGGGCAAGTCGACGCTGATCCGCTGCATCAACCGGCTCGAGACGGTGCAGAAGGGCCGCATCGAGGTCGACGGCATCGATCTCACGGCCGGCGGCAGGAACGTCGACGCGGTGCGGGCCGAGGTCGGCATGGTGTTCCAGCAGTTCAACCTGTTCCCGCACCTCACGATCCTGCAGAACTGCACGCTGGCGCCGATGCGCTCGCGCGGCATGACGCAGGCGCAGGCCGAGGAGGTGGCGATGAAGTACCTCACGCGCGTGCGCATTCCCGAGCAGGCCAACAAGTACCCGAGCCAGCTCTCGGGCGGCCAGCAGCAGCGCGTGGCGATCGCGCGCGCGCTGTGCATGACGCCCAAGATCATGCTGTTCGACGAGCCCACCTCCGCGCTCGACCCCGAGATGGTGAAGGAAGTGCTCGACACCATGATCGGCCTGGCCGAGGACGGCATGACCATGCTGTGCGTGACGCACGAGATGGGCTTCGCGCGCAGCGTGGCCGACCGCGTGATCTTCATGGCCGAGGGCAGGATCGTGGAGCAGGCGCCGCCGGAGGAGTTCTTCGGCAACCCCCAGAACGAGAAGACCCGGCAGTTCCTGGGCCAGATCCTCAGCTCGCACCAGGCCCACTGATGTCCTTCGAGGTCCTGATTTCCCTGTCCTCCTTCGGCGCGGCCGAGGTGGGACGCCATGGCCAGCTCTGGTGCTCGCAGCTGTCGAAGCGCGCGGGCGCCGATTCGGTGGAGGTGCGCGGCGAGATGCTGCGCGACGCCGAGGCCGAACTGCCGGCGCTCAACGGCCTGGCCTCGGTCTACTCCAGTCCCGAGGGCCTGTGGGCCCAGGGCGGCTGGCTCGACAGCGCCGCGCTCAAGCGCGGCATCGCGGCCGCCACGCGCGTGGGCGCGAAGCGGCTGAAGATGTCGATCGGCGACTTCCAGCCGTCCTCGCACGGCTCGCTCTGGGGCCTCAAGGTCGAGCTGGCCGAAACCCGCGTCGAGCTCGTGATCGAGAACGACCAGAGCGTGCGCGCCGGCACCGTGCCCGCGCTGCAAGCCTTCTTCGAAGCCGCCGACCGCGCGGGCGTGTCGCTGGGCATGACCTTCGACATGGGCAACTGGCACTGGGTCGGCGAATGCCCGCTGCTGGCCGCGCAGGCGCTCGGCCAGCGCGTGCGCTACGTGCACTGCAAGGGCGCGCAGCGCCTGCCGCACAAGTGGGTGGCGGTGCCGCTCGGCGACTCGGTGGCACCCTGGCGCGCCGTGCTGCGCGCGCTGCCGGCCGACGTGCCGCATGCCATCGAATACCCGCTCGTGGGCGACGACCTCGAGGCCGTCGTCCGCACGCAGATCGACTTCATCCGCGCCGCGCGCGCGTAGCGAAACCACTCACACCGATGACAGAACCCACCGCCTTCGATGTCGCCCTGTTCGGCGAGGCCATGCTGCTGCTCGTGGCCGACCGGCCGGGGCCGATCGAGGATGCGCAGTCCTTCCACAAGCGCACCGCCGGCGCCGAGACCAACGTGGCCATCGGCCTGTCGCGCCTGGGCCTGAAGGTGGGCTGGGCCAGCCGGCTCGGCACCGACTCGATGGGCCGCGCGCTGCTCAACGCGATGCGCGCCGAGGGCATCGACTGCTCGCACGTGATCGCCGATGCCGCGCAGCGCACCGGCTTCCAGTTCAAGGGCCGCGTCACCGACGGCAGCGACCCGCCGATCGAATACCACCGCAAGGGCTCGGCCGCGAGCCACATGGGCCCGGCCGACATCGACGAGCCCTGGCTGCGCTCGGCGCGCCACCTGCACGCCACCGGCGTGTTCGCGGCCATCTCCGAAACCAGCCTGCAGGCAGCGCTGCGTTCGATGGACGTGATGCGCGCCGCGGGCCGCACCATCTCCTTCGACACCAACCTGCGCCCGACGCTGTGGTCCTCGAAGGAGACCATGCGCCACTGGATCAACGAGCTGGCCGCGCGCGCCGACTGGGTGCTGCCCGGCATCGAGGAGGGCCTGCTGCTCACCGGCCACGACCGGCCCGAGGACGTGGCGCGCTTCTACCGCGAGCGCGGCGCGAAGCTGGTGGTGGTCAAGCTCGGCGCCGAGGGCGCCTACTACGACAGCGACGTGGCCGGCACCGGCCGCGTCGCGGGCTTCCCGGTGAAGGAAGTGATCGACACCGTGGGCGCGGGCGACGGCTTCGCGGCCGGCGTGGTCAGCGCGCTGCTCGAGGGCCGCAGCGTGCCCGAGGCGGTGCGGCGCGGCGCCTGGATCGGCGCGCGCGCGGTGCAGGTGCTCGGCGACACCGAGGGCCTGCCGACGCGGGCCGAACTCGAAGCGGCGGGGCTGTGAGCGCCATGGCTTCCTCTTCGTCTTCCTCCCGCAAGAACGTCCTCGTCTTCCGCACCCTGCCCGAGGACCAGCTCGCGCGCCTGCAGGCCGCGCACGAGGTCGTCGTGGCCGACGCGCGCCAGTCGCCCGAGGCCTTCGCGGCCGCGCTGCCCGCGGCGCAGGGCCTGATCGGCTCGAGCGTCAACTTCAATGCCTCGATGCTCGACGCGGCGCCCCGGCTCGAGGTGATCTCGAGCGTCTCGGTCGGTGTCGACAACTACCCGCTGACCGAGCTGCGCCGCCGCAACATCGTGCTGTGCCACACGCCCGACGTGCTGACCGAGACCGTGGCCGACACCATGTTCGCGATCCTCATGGCCACCCAGCGCCGCGTGGTCGAGCTCTCGACCCTGGTGCGCGAAGGCCGCTGGACGAAGAACATCGGCGAGGACCTGTTCGGTACCGACGTGCACGGCAAGACGCTCGGCATCCTCGGCTTCGGCCGCATCGGCCAGGCCGTGGCGCGCCGCGCCGCCCTGGGCTTCGGCATGCCGGTGCTCTACCACGCGCGCCGCCCGGTCGACCTGGCCGCGCAGGCGCCCGAGCTGCAGGGCCGCGCCACCCACACGCCGCTCGACGAGCTGCTGGCGCGCGCCGACATCGTGCTCGCGATGCTGCCGCTGACCGAGGCCACGCGCGGCATGGCCGACGCCGCCTTCTTCGCCCGCATGAAGCCCGGCGCCGCCTTCATCAACGGCGGCCGCGGCGCGACCGTGAACGAGCAGGCGCTGCTCGACGCGCTCGACAAGGGCACGCTGCGCGCGGCCGGCCTCGACGTGTTCGCCAAGGAGCCGCTGCCGGCCGATTCGCCGCTGCGCACCCATCCGCGCGTGACGCCGCTGCCGCACATCGGCTCGGCCACGCACGAGACCCGGCATGCGATGGCCGAGCTCGCGACCACCAACTTGCTGCAGGTGCTGGCCGGGGAGAGGCCGACCGCGCCCTACGACACGGCCAGCGCATGAAACCCACGGGCCGCGCCACCATCGCCGACGTGGCGCAGGCCGCGGGCGTCTCCAAGGCCACGGTCTCGCGCTTCCTCAACCACCGCGAGCGGCTGCTGAGCCCCGACATCGCGGCGCGCGTCGAGGCCGCGATCGCGCAGCTCGCCTATTCGCCGAGCCCGATGGCGCAGGCGCTGAGCCACGGCCGCTCGCGCCTCATCGGCCTGATCGTGGCCGACATCACCAACCCCTATTCGGTGGCGGTGCTGCGCGGCGCCGAGAAGGCCTGCCAGGACGCCGGCTACCTCGTGATGCTGTTCAACCTCGGCAACGAGAGCGAACGCGAGCGCGAGGCCATCGACGCGCTCGCGGGCTACCAGGTCGACGGCTTCATCCTCAACACCCTGGGCCGCGGCAGCGGCGTGTTCGACGCGGTCGCGCTGCACGGCAAGCCCGCGGTGCTGGTCGACCGGCGCCACGCGGGCATGCACACCGACTTCGTCTCGCTCGACAACGAGGCCGCGATGAAGGCCACCTGCGACCACCTGGTCGAGGGCGGCTTTCGCGAGCTGCTCTACGTGACCGAGCCGCTCGCGGGCGTGAGCTCGCGGCGCGAGCGGACCGCGGCCTTCGGCGCCTGCGTGACCGCGAACGGGCCGCGCATGGCCGGCGAGGTGTTCGAGAGCGTGGAGGGCGAACAGCAGGCGCTCGACGATGCGCTCGCGGCGCTGCGCAAGCGCGCCAGGCGCGGCCGGCGCGCCGCCGTGGTGGCGGGCAACGCGGTCGTCACGCTGCGCGTGGCGCAGGCGATGGCGCGGCTGGGCTGGCAGTTCGGCGCCGACCTCGGCTTCGTCGGCTTCGACGATCCCGAATGGGCTTCGCTGATCGGCCCGGGCCTCAGCACCGTAGCCCAGCCCACCGACGACATCGGGCGCGCCGCCGCTAGCTGCCTGATCGACCGGCTGCGGGGGCTCGAAAGCCCGCCGCGGCAGTTGCTGCTGCCGGGGCAGTTGCAGGTGCGGGGCTCGTCGAAGGCGCCTGTCCCCGCGTAGCCGGATCGGCTTCGGCCGCGAAGCGCGCAGGCCCGCGCATCCAGTCGGCCGCGCGCTCGGCGATCATCACCGTGGGCGCGTTGGTGTTGCCGCCGATCAAGGTCGGCATCACCGAGGCATCGACCACGCGCAGGCCCTCGATGCCGCGCACGCGCAGCCGTGGATCGACCACCGCCCCCGCGTCGTTGGGCGCGCCCATGCGGCAGGTGCCGACCGGGTGGTAGATGGTGTCGGCGCGCGCGCGGATCTGGCGCACCAGGTCCTCGTCGCCGCGCGCATCGGCCGTGTAGAGCTCGCGCTGACGGTACTTCGCGAGCGGCGCCGCCGCCATGATCTCGCGCGTCTTCTTCACGCCCTGCAGCAGCAGCGCGAGGTCCTCGGGGTCGGACAGGAAGCGCGGATCGATGCGTGGCGCCGAGGCCGGGTTGGCATCGGCCAGCCGCACCTCGCCGCGGCTCTTCGGCCGCAGCACGCAGACATGGCACGAGAAGCCGTAGCCCGCGTGCAGCTTGCGCGCATGGTCGTCGGTGATGGCGATCACGAAGTGCAGCTGCAGGTCGGGCCGGCGCAGCTCGGGCGAGGACTTGACGAAGGCGCCGCCCTCGGCGAAGGGCGTGGCGACCAGGCCGGTGCCGGTCCTGCGCCACAGGAGCGCCTGGCGCAGCAGGATCCAGCTCGCGCCGAGGCCGATGCCGAACAGGTCGCGGTGCTTCGAGCGGTAGGCGAGGATGAAGTCGAGGTGGTCCTGCAGGTTGCGCCCCACGCCGGGCAGCGCCTGCTGCACCGCGATGCCGTGCTGCTGCAGCTGCGCGGGATCGCCGATGCCCGAGAGCATCAGCAGCTGCGGCGAATGGAAGGCGCCGCCGCACAGCGCCACCTCGCGCCGCGCATGGATGCGCTCGACGTTGCCGCCGCGGCGCACCTCCACGCCCACGGCGCGGCCATGCTCGATCACCACGCGCAGCGCCTGCGTGTGCGTGAGCACCGCGAGGTTGGGGCGCGTCATCGCCGGATGCAGGTAGGCCGCCGCGGCCGAGCAGCGCTCGCCGTTCCTCGCGCCGCCATGGAACTGCGTGACCTGGTAGAGGCCCGCGCCTTCCTGCTCGATGCCGTTGAAGTCGTCGTTGAAGGGCACGCCCGACTGCACCGCGGCGCGCACGAAGTCCTCGCTGATGGCGCGCGGCGTCTGCTGGTCGGCCACCTGCAGCGGACCGTCGGCGCCGTGCAGCGGGCTCGCGCCGCGCTGGTTGCCCTCGGCGCGGCGGAACCAGGGCAGCACGTCGCCGAAGGACCAGCCGCCGCAGCCGGCGCGCTCCCAGTCGTCGTAGTCCTCGCGGTGGCCGCGCACGTAGAGCATGGCGTTGATCGCGCTCGAACCGCCGAGGCAGCGCCCGCGCGGCTGGTAGCCGCGGCGCCCGTCCAGGCCCGGCTGCGGCTCGGTGCGCAGCGCGTAGTTGTTGATCGGCGGGCGGCCCGGCAGCATCGCCACCGTGGCGGCCGGCGCGCGCACCAGGATGCCGCGGCCGTCGCCGCCGGCCTCGATCAGGCACACGCGCACGCGCGCATCCTCGCTGAGCCGCGCGGCGAGCGTGGCGCCTCCGGAGCCGCCTCCGACGATCACGTAGTCGAACTCCATCGCCCCGCGTCCTTTCCTGCTTCTTCTTCGATTGCGCCGATGCCGGCCCGTGGACTGTAGGAACGAAACGGGGCAGGGCGCCTAGCGTTTTCCCGTCGGACCAAAGTGGCACTGTCGCGTGCGCGACGCGCGAAGCGGGAGCCTCAGACGGAGTTTCTCCAGGCGGATGCCGACCCCGACCGGCGCGCGCGAGGTGAAGGCGGTTCGAGGACTACGGAAGGTCGTAGGCCTTGCCAGCGCGGCACGGCGGCGGCGATGGCCTCCTGTCCTGCACGCGGCGGCGGCATCCGCAACCTTTGGCGACACGCTGCGACGGATTAAAACCTCCGGTATCGAAAACCAGATGGAGGCCCGATCCGTGAATGAAGAACATCACTACCTCGACCAGTTCGAAAGCTTTCTGAAGCGCCGCGAACAGGCGGCCGACATCTCGGTCAGCGTCACGGTCGAGATCGAGGAGCGGCAGCCGCGCGGCGTCCCGGACAACTTCTGGGCCGGCGCCGACGGGACGGGGGTCGAACGCGGCGTGGCCGCGCATTAGATCCTCGATGCCGGGGCGCCCGCTCCGGCTCAGGCCGCGCGCAGCCAGACCTTGCCGTCGGCCGACTCTTCCACCGCCAGGGGAACCAGGCGCGCACCCTTGCAGGGGCCGCCCACGCACAAGCCCGTGTCGGGCTCGTAGATCGCGCCGTGCCGCGCGCACATCAGGTAGCGGCCCGAGCGCTCGAGCACCTGGCCCTCGAAATCGATCGGGCCGCCCACGTGCGCGCACTGGTTGAGGTAGCCATGGACCCGGCCCTGCCAGCGCACGACGAAGGCCGGCCCGCGGCCCGGCGCCTCGAACTTCACCGCGTCGCGGGATTCGGGCAGCGCGTCGCAGATCAGCAGTGCATCGGTCATGGTGGTGCGGACATTCAGGGCGGGGAGGGCTGCGACAGCACCCACTGCGCGAGCCGGCGCGATTCGTCGAGGCTCATGTGGGGCTGGCGCGGCATGATGACGCGGCCCCAGGCACCGACGCTGCCATCGCGCAGCTTGTCGGCGAGACGGGCCGGTGCCTCGGGGTCGTGGCGGTAGCGCGCCGCGATCTGCGCGAAGCCCGGGCCCACCTGCTTGCGCACCATGCCGTGGCAACTGAGGCAGGCATAGCGCGCGACCGGCTCGCGCAGCGGCGCCGGTATCTCGTCGGCCACGGCCGCCAGCGGCGCGATGGCCGCGAGCGGCAGTGCCAGCCACAGGGACCGCGGCAGGCGAATCAGCCGATCTCCGCGATCAGCTCGATCTCGACGCAGGCGCCCATCGGGATCTGCGCCACGCCGAAGGCGCTGCGCGCATGCGCGCCCTTCTCGGGGCCGAAGACCTCGGCGAACAGTTCGCTCGCGCCGTTGGTCACGAGGTGCTGCTCGGTGAAGCTGCCGACCGAGTTGACCAGGCTCATCACCTTGACGATGCGCTTGACCTTGTTCAGGTCGCCCACGGCCGCATGCAGCGTGCCCAGCAGGTCGACCGCGACCGCGCGCGCGGCCTGCTTGCCCTGCTCGGTGCTGACGTCGGCGCCGAGCTGGCCGGTCCAGACCTTGCCGTCCTTCTTGGCGATGTGGCCCGACAGGAACACGAGGTTGCCGGTCTGCACGAAAGGCACGTAGGCGGCGGCCGGAACCGAGACCGGCGGGAGGGTGATGCCGAGGCTGGAAAGCTTGTCGTAGACGCTCATGAAGAAGGCTCCTGGTGAGACGGTGGTGAAGGCGGCCGCGCGGAGGGCGGCTGCGGGGAATCGACCGGCGTTTGTACCGGCGAAGCCGTGATCGTAGGCGACGCCGCGGCCGAAGGCCCTGCGCCGCCGGGGGCTTGCGGCGGCTCGAGCTCGTCGACCGGCTGCACCGTCACGCCCACGTGCAGCGTGTGGCGCGCACCGCCGTGCAGCACGCCGCGCATCGGCGAGACGTCGGAGTAATCGCGGCCGATCGCCAGCGTCACGTAGTCCTCGCCGGGCTGGCGGCCATTGGTGGGATCGAAGTCGGCCCAGTCGCCGGCGCTGCCGGGGCCGTCGCCTTCGCCGGGCAGGTAGACCGAGACCCAGGCGTGCGAGGCATCGGCGCCGATCAGCCGCGGCTGGCCCGGCGCCGGCTGCGTCAGCAGGTAGCCGCTGACGTAGCGCGCCGGCAGGCCCATCCCGCGGAAGCACGCGATCATGATGTGCGCGAAGTCCTGGCACACGCCCTTGCGCTGGGCCAGCGCCTCGGCCGCGGGCGTGTTGATCTCGGTGCTGTCGGCGTCGTAGTCGAAGTCGCGGTGGATGCGCTCGGTGAGGTCCATCGCCACGTCGAAGGCCGGGCGGCCCGGCGCGAAGCTCGCGCGCGCATAGGCGACGAAGTCGTCGTGGCGCGGCACGTAGGGCGAGGGGAAGACGAACTCCGAGGCCGGGTCGAACAGCGCGTCCTTGCGGAAGCGGAAGCGCTCGCGCACCGACTCCCACGGCAGCTCGCGCGCCACCGCGCTCGAGAGCACGGGCGCCGAGGTCTCGACCACGCTCTCGGCCGTGACCACCAGGCTGTCGTGCGTGGTGTCGAGCGCGAAGAAGGCGCGCACGTTGCCGTAGAGGTCGGCCTGCTCGACGCGCTGCGCGGGCGCGGGCTCGATCGCGAGCCGGTGGCTCAGCAGGCGCTGCGAGGGCGTGACCAGCGGCCGCAGGTGCGCGAGGTGCTGCGCGGTCTCGACCGGCGGCGAGTACTCGTAGCGGGTTTCGTGGGTGACGTGGAGTCGCATGGCGCGCGCCGTGGGTTACTTCGACGCGGCGCCGAAGTGCGCGGCGTAGATCCTGTCGTAGCTGCCGTCGGCCTTGATCTCGGCCAGGCCCTTGTCGAGCCTGGCGAGCAGCTCGGCATTACCTTTCTTGACGGCGAGGCCGTACTGCTCGGTCGCGAAGCCGGCATCGCTCACGGTCTTGAAGCCCGCGCCCGCGTTGTTCGCGAGATAGTGCGCCACCACGCCGTTGTCGGCCACCACCGCCTGCACGCCGCCGGCCTCGAGCTCCTTGAGCGCGAGCGGGGTCGACTCGAAGCGCTTGATGTTCGCGCTCGACTTGCCGAGCAGCTTGCCGACCACTTCGTCGCCGGTGGTGCCGTTCTGCACGCCGACCTTGAGCGTCTTCAGGTCCTCGAAGCGGGTCACGGCCGTGTCGCTCCTGACCGCGATCAGCTGGCGCGCGTCGAAGTAGGGCTGCGAGAAGTCCATGGTCTGGCGGCGCTCGGGCGTGATGGTGATGGCCGACACCAGGAAGTCGCGGTCGCCCTGGTCGAGCGTGTTGAAGATGCCTTCCCACGGCGTGTTGACGAACTTCACCTCGATACCGGCCTTCTTCGCGACGGCGTTCACGATGTCGATGTCGAAGCCCACGATCTCGCCCTTCTCGTTCTGCGATTCGAAGGGCGTGTAGGCGGCATCGGTGCCCACGACCAGCACGCGCGCGGCGGACGGTGCGGGCGGGGCCGATGCGGCGGCGGGCGCGGCGGTCTCCTGCTTGCCGCAGCCGGCGAGCGCGAGGACCGCGGCGAGGCCGGCGGCCAGTGCGAAGCGGCGATGGATCGTGGTCATGGGAAGCCCTCCTTGGTCAGTCGTTGCTTGTGCGGTGGTCTGGTCGCGCGGCGCGCGCAGCGAGGGCTCAGGCGCCCACGGAGCGCAGCGATTCCGAGGTCAGCGTGAAGTAGCGGATGCCGATGGCATCGGACACATGGTAGGCGGCGGCCTCGCAGTGCGCGAGCAGCGCGGCCAGCGCCGCATAGGGGCCGTCCTCGCCGTCGGCGGGGCCGGGGTCGCACAGGTGCTCGAGCGTCCAGGTGGCCGGGTCGGGCAGCTCGTACGACAGCGCCGTGAGCTTGCCGGGCGCGCTGCCCGCGAGCCGCGCGATGCGCCCGCGCAGGGTCTGCGTGACCCAGGCCAGCGAGCGCGGGTTCTCGGCGTCGAGCACCAGCAGGTCGACCAGCGTGGCGACGTCGCGGCGCTGCTGGTAGCGCGCATGGAAGGTGATGGTGCTGTCGAACAGCGCGACCATCGCCTCGAAGCCGCTGACCTCGTGCACCGCGTGGTTCTGGAAACCCGCGAGCAGGGCGTTGGCGAGGAAGCTCAGGCGCTCGATGTGGCGGCCGATCGACAGCAGCCGCCAGGCATCGTCGCGCGTCATGCGGTCGGTCTGCGCGCCGGTCATGGCCGCGAGCGCCGAACTGGCCGACTCGAGCGAGCGCAGCGCCGCGCCGGTGGCGAAGCTGCCTTCGCCGGCCTGCTCGGCGGCGCGGCGCAGGAAGTCGGCCTCGGCGCGCACGATCTGGTTCCAGTGGTCGGGCGAGAGCCGCTCGCGCACCGCGGCCGCGGCCTGGCGGATGCTGCGCAGGCTGTAGCCCACGCTGCCGCCCTGCGCCACGTCGCCGAGCTCGGCGATCAGCGCGCGCTCGAACACGCGGCGCGACTGAGGCGCGCTCGGCACGCCGGCCGGCACCAGCGCATTGCGCACCGCCATGCGGTGCAGCCATTCGAGCAGCGGGCGCGAGGACTGGTCCTCGCCGCCGAGGATGTTGAGCGTGAGGCGCGCCAGCCGCACCGCGTTCTCGGCGCGCTCGGTGTAGCGGCCGAGCCAGAACATGTTCTCGGCCGCGCGGCTGGTGACCGGCGCGCGGTGCCGCGCCAGCGAGGCCGGCGTGGCCTGCGGCTGCAGCAGCGTGGTGCGGTCGACCTCGCCATGGGTCTGCACCCAGACGTCGGCGCTGCTGCCGCCGCGCTGCATCGAGGCGATCTGCGCATCGGGCCCCGCGAGCCGCGCCAGCCCGCCGGGCAGCACGCGCCACGATTGCGCGCCGTCGCTGACCGCGAACACGCGCAGCAGCACCGCGCGCGGCGCGATGTGGCCGGGCCCGAGGTCGCTGGCCCAGGTCGGCATCTGCGACAGCGGCAGGTAGCTCTGCACCGTGTGGGCCTCGCCCTCGCGCACGATGCGCCCGGCCCATTCGTCGAGCTCGCGGCGCCCGAGCTGGCGGCCCAGCACCGCGTCGAAGCTCTCGCGCCCGTCGATGCCCGGGTAGGTGGGCTTGATGAAGCAGTCGCCGAGCTGCGGCAGCACCGCCTCGAGCGCCGCGCGCTCGCCGCACCACCAGGTGGGCAGCGCGGGCAGCAGCAGCTTCTCGTCGAGCAGGTGGCGCGCCAGGCCGGGCAGGAAGCCCAGCAGCGCCGGCGACTCGAGGAAGGCCGAGCCCGGCATGTTGGCCACCAGCACGTTGCCGGCGCGGATCGCCTGCAGCAGGCCCGGCACGCCGAGCGTGGAGTCGGGGCGCAGCTCGAGCGGGTCGAGGAACTGGTCGTCGAGCCGCTTGATGAGCCCGTGCACGGGGCGCAGGCCCTGCAGCGTCTTGAGGTACAGGCGCTGGTCGCGCACCGTGAGGTCGTTGCCCTCGACCAGCGTGACGCCGAGGTAGCGCGCGAGGTAGGCGTGCTCGAAGTAGGTCTCGTTGTAGGGACCGGGCGTGAGCAGCGCGATGTGCGGCGGCACGCCGGCCGGGCACATGCGCTGCAGGCCGTCCATCATGGCGCTGTAGGTGGCGGCCAGCCGCTGTACGTGCAGCGCCTCGAAGGCCTGCGGGAACTGGCGCGTGATCGCGAGCCGGTTCTCGAGCAGGTAGCCCAGGCCCGAGGGCGCCTGGGTGCGCTGCGAGACCACCCACCAGTTGCCGTCGGGGCCGCGCGCGAGGTCGAAGGCCGCGATGTGCAGCCAGGTGTCGCCCGGCGGCTTCACGCCGTGCAGCGCGCGCAGGTAGCCCGGATGACCGCGCACCAGCGCGGGCGGCAGCAGGCCTTCGGCCAGGAGGCGCTGCGGGCCGTAGACGTCGGCCATCACGCGGTCGAGCACGCGCACGCGCTGCAGCACGCCGGTCTCGATCTGCGCCCAGCTCTCGGGCGAGACGATCAGCGGGAACAGGTCGAGCGACCAGGGCCGCTGCGGGCCGTGGGTGGCGTCGGCGTAGACGTTGTAGGTGACGCCGTTGTCCCGGATCTGGCGCTCCAGGCTGACCGCGCGCCGCGGCAGGTCGCCGAAGCCGTCGGAGCCGAGCTGCTCGAAGAAGGCATGCCAGGGCGGCAGCAGCGGGGGCTTGTCGCCGGCGGCGGGGGCCGGCGCGGCGATGTCGGCGGAGGGCGCGCGCTGGGCCGCGGATTGCGTCTGGGTCTGGCCGCCCTGCGTTTGGGATTGGCTTTGGCTGCCCGCCGTCGCGTCGTGCAGATGCGGTCCCGTGGGCGCTACCGGCCCGGCGGCGGGCCGTGCGGGCGCCTCCGGCGTCGCGATGCCGCGCAGCTCGTCGAAGTGGCCGGGCAGGGCGGGCGGGGCGAGCGCCGACGCCAGGGCGGCCGGAAAATCCAGCGCCTGGGCGTCGAACAGGGATTCGTTGAGGGGTTCCACAGGGTTGGGATTGTCACATCGCTGTCACCGGGCCCGCCGGCGATGGCGTGCGAAATGCCCGCTGCAGCCATCCGTGTGGGCGGGACGACACACCCGGCGGCCCGGCCCGCGCCCCGTGGACGAGGGGCGGGCCGTGGGCGCCGCTCAGCGCCGCAGGTCGAGCGTGAACGGGAATTCGCGGCTGCCGGGCACCTCGATGGTGGCGGCCGGCGTGCGCATCAGGCCCGGCGTGTGGCCGGTGCGCGTGAAGCGCGACAGGCGCCGGCTCTCTGCCTCGTAGGCATTGACCGGGAAGGTCTCGTAGTTGCGGCCGCCCGGATGGGCCACGAAGTACTGGCAGCCGCCGAGCGAGCGCTTCATCCAGGTGTCGACCAGGTCGACCGTCAGCGGCGCATGGGCCTTGATGCTCGGATGCAGCGCCGAGGGCGGGTTCCAGGCCTTGTAGCGCACGCCGGCGACGAACTCGCCGGCCACGCCCGTGGGCTGCAGCGGCAGCACGCGGCCGTTGACGGTGACCACGTGGCGGCTCTCGTTGAGGCCGGTCACGCGCACCTCGATGCGCTCGAGCGAGGAGTCGACGTAGCGCACCGTGCCGCCGGCCGAGCCTTCCTCGCCCATCACGTGCCAGGGCTCGAGCGCGTTGCGCAGCGAGAGCTCGACGCCCATCGCCTGCACCTGGCCCACGAGCGGGAAGCGGAATTCGAAGTGCGGCGCGAACCAGTCGGGATCGAAGGCGAAGCCGGCCTGGCGCATCTCGCTGATGACGTCGTCGAAGTCCATCTTGACGAAGGTCGGCAGCAGGAAGCGGTCGTGCAGCTCGGTGCCCCAGCGCGTGACGGGCGCCTTGTAGGGCTCGTCCCAGAAGCGCGCCACCAGCGCGCGGATCAGCAGCTGCTGCGCGATGCTCATGCGCGCATGCGGCGGCATCTCGAAGGCACGCAGCTCGAGCAGGCCCAGGCGCCCGGTGCTGGAGTCGGGCGAGTAGAGCTTGTCGATGCAGAACTCGCTGCGGTGCGTGTTGCCCGAGACGTCGATCAGGATGTTGCGCAGGGTGCGGTCGACCAGCCAGGCCGGCATGTGCTGGCCGTACAGCTCGCGGTTCTTCGCGATCTCCTTGAGCGCGATCTCGAGCTCGTAGACCTGGTCGTTGCGCGCTTCGTCCACGCGCGGCGCCTGGCTGGTCGGGCCGATGAACATGCCCGAGAACAGGTAGCTCAGCGAGGGATGGTTGTGCCAGTACAGCAGCAGGCTGGCCAGCAGCTCGGGCCGGCGCAGGAAGGGGCTGTCGGCCGGCGTGGCGCCGCCCATCACGAAGTGGTTGCCGCCGCCGGTGCCGGTGTGGCGGCCGTCGGTCATGAACTTCTCGGCCGACAGCCGGGTCTCGAACGCGGCCTGGTAGAGGAATTCGGTGTGGTCGACCAGTTCCTTCCAGTTGTGGGCCGGATGGATGTTGACCTCGATCACGCCGGGGTCGGGCGTGACCTGCAGCATCTTCAGGCGCGGATCGCGCGGCGGCGGATAGCCTTCCATCACGATGCGCACGCCGAGCTCGCGCGCGGTGGCTTCCACGGCGGCGACCAGGTCGAGGTAGTCCTCGAGGCGCGCCAGCGGCGGCATGAAGACGTAGAGCACGCCCGAGGCGCTGCCCTTCTTCTCGGCCGCCGGGCCGTTGGCGCGGCGCGGGTCGCGCACCTCGACGCACAGCGCGGTGCGCGTGACCCAGTGGGCCGACTCGCCGCGCAGCGGCTGGCGCGTGGCGGCGCTGTCGAGGGCGGCGTCGGCATCGGCCGCGCTGCCGTCGCCCGTGCCTTCGCCGATGCCGGTACCCGGCCCCTGCATGCGCAGCGCCGCGGGCACGGCCGCGGGCGTGCCGAAGGCATAGGGCACGGCGCCGAGGTCGGCACCGGTACCGCCGGTCGCGCCCACGGTGTAGCGCGCGCGGTAGTCGGCCGCGCTCGGCAGCGCGTCGCGCGCCGCGGTCGGGTCGCGCTCGATCAGGTAGGGGTAGTCGCCCTTGCTGGCCCAGGGTTGCGAGTCGAGCGGCAGGCGGTAGCCCATCGGCGAATCGCCGGGGATCAGGTAGAGCCGGTCGTCGCGCAGGAACCAGGGGCCGGTCTTCCAGGCCGGGCCCTCGAGCGCGGGCGCGTCGCGGTTCGCGTTGCCGGGCTCGATCGGCAGCATGTAGCCGATCACCGCGTCGAGCTTCTGCGTGAACACGCGGCGCAGGCGCACGCGTTCGAGTTCGTCGTCGAGCTTGGAGTCGAAGGGGTCGACGTTGACCGGCAGACGGCGTTCGCGCCACAGGTAGTAGTAGATGTCCTCGAAGCCCGGCTGCACGTAGCGGTCGGTCAGGCCGAGCTTGCGTGCCAGCAGGCTGGTGAAGCGGCGCGCGTCCTCGCTGGTGTAGTGCGTGGGGAAGCGCTCGTCGGCGAACAGCTCGGGGTCGTGCCACAACGTCTGGCCGTCGGCGCGCCAGAAGATCGACAGCGCCCAGCGCGGCAACTGCTCGCCCGGGTACCACTTGCCCTGGCCGAAGTGCAGGAAGCCGCCCTGGCCGTACTCGGCGCGCAGCCGGTGGACCAGCTCGGTGGCATAGCCGCGCTTGGTGGGGCCGAGCGCGTCGGTGTTCCACTCGGGCGTGTCGCGGTCGCTGGTGGCCACGTAGGTGGGCTCGCCGCCCATCGTGAGGCGCACGTCGCCGGCCTGCAGCCGCTTGTCGACCGCCTCGCCCAGTGCCAGCACCTCGGTCCATTGCTCCTCGGTGTAGGGCTTGGTCACGCGCGGCGATTCGTAGATGCGCGTGACCTTCATGTCATGGCCGAACTCGACCTTCGACTCGTCGACACCGCCCTCGATGGGCGCGGCGCTCGAGGGCGTGGGCGTGCAGGCCAGCGGGATGTGGCCCTCGCCGGCCAGCAGGCCGGAGGTGGCATCGAGGCCGATCCATCCGGCGCCCGGCAGGAACACCTCGCACCAGGCATGCAGGTCGGTGAAGTCGACCGTGGTGCCGCTCGGGCCGTCGAGCGCCTTCACGTCGGGCGTGAGCTGGATCAGGTAGCCCGAGACGAAGCGCGCGGCCAGGCCGCAGTGGCGCAGCAGCTGCACCAGCAGCCAGCCCGAGTCGCGGCAGGAGCCGCTGCCGTTGGCGAGCGTTTCTTCCGGCGTCTGCACGCCGGGCTCCATGCGGATCAGGTAGTTGACGTCCTGCTGCACCTGCTGGTTGATGCCGACCAGGAAGTCGATGGTGCGCTGTTCCTTGCGGTCGATCTTGTCGAGGTAGGCCGCGAGCAGCGGCGTGGGCTCCTCGGTGACCAGATAGGGCGCGAGTTCCTCGGCCTGCGAGGGCGTGTACTTGAACGGGAAGTTCTCGGCCTGCGGCTCGAGGAAGAAGTCGAAGGGGTTGTAGACCGCCATCTCGACCACGAGGTCGACCGTGACCTTGAACTCGCGCGTCTTCTCGGGGAACACGAGCCGCGCCTGGTAGTTGGCGAACGGGTCCTGCATCCAGTTGACGAAGTGCTCGGCCGGTTCGACGCGCAGCGAGTACGAGATGACGTTGCTGCGGCAATGCGGCGCCGGACGCAGCCGGACGACCTGCGGGCCGAGTTGCACCAGGCGGTCGTATTTGTAGTGGGTGACGTGGTGGAGCGCGGCGTGGATGGACATGCGTTTTTGTGTGCAGTACTGGCAGATTGCATCGAAAAGATGTCTCTGGTGAGACGCATACTAGCCCAGAAGACAAAGCAATTAGCGCGCCACGGAGCGTCGTTGGGGGAGGGTTTGCATCATGGTCGCCGAGGGTGTGCGAGACGCATCCGATGCCGTCGTGCGCGCGCGCTGCGCCTTCGTCGCGCTCGCGGCAGCGCTCGCGGGCGTGGCGCTGCAGCTGCGCCAGCCGGTGCTGTGGGACGGCATGGTCTATGCGGGCGGACTGCTCGCCGGCATCGCGGGTCTCTGGTCGGCCTGGCGCCTGCCGCGGCATGCGCGCACCGCCTGGGTCTGCGCCGCGCTGGCCGGTGCGGCGATCGGCGCGGGGCTCGCGGGCGCACGGGCCACGGTCTATGCAGCCGGCGCGCTCGATCCCGCGCTCGAGGGGCACGACCTGCAGCTCGTGGGCGTGGTGTCGCAGATGCCGCAGCGCGGCGATGCCGGCACGCGTTTTCGCTTCACTGTCGAGTCCGCGCGCTGGGCCGACCCTGCCGCGGCCGGATCGCCCGCGGTGCCCGACCGCATCGCGCTCGGCTGGTATGCCGAAGGCAGCAGCCTTTGGAACGGCGCGGCCGATGCGTCGGCGCCGGACCTCCTGCCCGAGAGCCCGGTGCATGCGGGCGAGCGCTGGCGCCTGACCGTGCGCCTCAAGGCGCCTCACGGCCATCGCAACCCGCATGGCTTCGACAGCGAGCTGTGGATGTGGGAGCAGGGCCTGCGCGCCAGCGGCCATGTGCGCATCGGCGCGCGCGACGAGGCGCCCGCGCGGCTGGGCCTCACGGGGCGGCATCCGGTCGAACGCGCGCGTGAGGCGGTGCGCGATGCCATCTTCGCGCGCGTGCCCGAGCGCTTTGCCGCGGGCGTGATCGCCGCGCTGGTCACGGGCGACCAGGGCGCGATCGACCGCGAGGGCTGGGACGTCTTCCGTGCCACCGGCGTGGCCCACCTGATGTCGATCTCGGGCCTGCACGTGACCTTGTTCGCGTGGCTCGCCGCGCATGTCGTCGGCGCGCTCTGGCGCCGCGGCCCGCGATTGATGCTGCGCCTGCCGGCACAGCGCGCGGCACTCGTGGGCGGCGTGCTGCTGGCCGCGCTCTATGCGCTGTTCAGCGGCTGGGGCGTGCCATCGCAGCGCACGGTCTGGATGCTCGCGACCGTGGCGCTGCTGCGCCTCACGGGGCGACGCTGGCCCTGGCCGCACGGCTGGCTGCTGACCGCGGCGGTGGTGGTCGCGTTCGATCCCTGGGCCCTGACGCAGGCCGGCTTCTGGCTCAGCTTCGTGGCGGTGGGCGTGCTGTTCGCCACCGATGCGGGCTGGCCCGGCGACACGCGCCCGGGCCTGCGCGCGCGGCTGTGGCGGCTGCTGCGCGAGCAATGGACGATCACGCTGGCGCTCACGCCCTTGAGCCTGCTGCTGTTCCAGCAGGTGTCGCTGGTCGGGCTGGTGGCCAACCTGGTCGCGATTCCCTGGGTCACGCTGGTGATCACGCCGCTCGCGATGCTCGGCACCGTCGCCGCGCCGCTGTGGGACCTCGCGGCGCGCGCGGTGCAGGTGTTGGGATTGCTGCTGTCGTGGCTCGCGGCGTTGCCGTTCGCCAGCATCTCGATGGCCGCGCCGCCGGCGTGGCTGGCGGCCTGCGGCGTGGCGGGCGGCGTGCTCGCCGCGATGCGGCTGCCATGGTCGCTGCGCGCGCTCGGCCTGCCATTGCTGCTGCCGGTGCTGCTGTGGCAGCCGGCGCGTCCCGCCCTCGGCGAGTTCGAACTGCTCGCGGCCGACGTCGGCCAGGGCAATGCGGTGCTGGTGCGCACCGCGAACCACAGCCTGCTCTACGACAGCGGCCCGCGCTACAGCCTCGAGAGCGATGCCGGCCAGCGCGTGCTGGTGCCGCTGCTGCGCGCCCTGGGCGAGCGGCTCGACCTGATGGTGCTGAGCCACCGCGACAGCGACCACACCGGCGGCGCGAGCGCCGTGCTCGCGATGCATCCGCGCGCCGGACTGCTGAGTTCGATCGAGGCCGAACACCCGCTGCAGTCGCAACGCCGCGCGCGGCGCTGCGAGGCGGGCCAGCGCTGGACCTGGGACGGCGTGGACTTCGAGCTGCTGCACCCGCGCTCCGGCGACTACCTGTTCCTCACGCGGCCCAATGCCATCTCGTGCGTGCTGCGCATCGGCAACGGCCGCGCGACCGCGCTGCTGGCCGGCGACATCGAGCGGCTGCAGGAGGCCGCGCTGCTCGAGCGCGTGCCCGAACGGCTGCGCGCCGACGTGCTGCTGGTGCCGCACCACGGCAGCAGGACCTCGTCGAGTGCCGCCTTCCTCGATGCGGTGCGCCCGCGCATCGGCCTGGTCCAGGCCGGCTACCGCAACCGCTTCGGCCATCCCGTGCCCGAGGTGACGGCGCGCCATGCCGAGCGCGGTGTGCGCCTGGTCGAGAACGTGCGCTGCGGTGCCGCGCACTGGCGCAGCGCCCGCCCGGTCGAGGTGGGCTGCGAGCGCGAACGTGCGCCGCGCTACTGGCAGCACCGGCCGGTCACTGAGGTTGAAACTGTGAACTAGTTGTTAAAAACCCGCCGGGCGAACCCTTGCCAGGTCGGGCGCGGCGGCGTCCCATGCGTTGTAGCGAAAACCAACGACGCAGGGGACCCATGACATCGCATCACCGCCAGGCCTTCTTCCCGCGCCCGCTCGCGGGCATCGCGCCATGACCGCCGCCGTTCCCGCCATCACCAGCAGCCACGTCGGCGGCGGCTCCACAGCGCGGCTCAAGACCCATCGCGAGGGCCCGGTGCTGGTGCTGACGCTCAGCAACCCCGGCGCCCGCAACGCGCTCAGTCCCCCGGTCTACCGCGCCGCGGCCAAGGCCATGCGCGATGCCGCGGGCTTTCGCACCGTGCGCGCCATCGTGCTGTGCGGCGAGGGCGCGCATTTCAGCGGTGGCGGCGACCTGCGCCGGCTGGCCCGGCAGCGCCGGCTGCCGGCCGCCGAGCAGCACGAGCACCTGGCGGCGCTGCACGACTGGATCCTCGCGATCGAGGCGGCGCCGCAGCCGGTCATCGCCGCGGTCGAGGGCGCGGCGGCCGGCGGCGGCTTCTCGCTGGCCCTGGCCTGCGATCTGGTCGTGGCGGCCGAGGACGCGAAGTTCTTCACCTCCTTCGTCAGCATGGGCCTGACGCCCGACGGCGGGGCCACCGATTCGCTGGCCCGCGCGCTGCCGCCGCAGGCCGCGCTCGAACTGCTGCTCGACGGCGAGCCCTGCACGGCGCAGCGGCTGCACGGCTGGGGCGTGGTCAACAAGGTGGTGCCGTCCGGCGAAGCCTGCGCGGTGGCGATCGAGTGGGCCCAGCGGCTCGCGCGCGGGCCCTTCGAGGCGCAGGCGCGCACCAAGCAGCTGGTGCACGCGGCGCGCGGGCGCAGCCGGCGCGAGCAGCTCGATGCCGAGCGCGAATCCTCGGTCGCGAGCCTCTATGGCGACGAGCGCGCCGAGCGCATCAAGGCCTTCCTGTCGCCGCGCAAGAAGCGCGCGGCCGACGCGGCCGCCGTTCCCGAAACGCGCGAATAAAAATCCGACCGTCGCCCGGCCGGGCTTGGCATCAGGGGTTCTACTGGCCTCGAACTTGCTAAGCTATGGCTCAAGGAGATTGGTCGTTCCATGCACAAATTCGACGAGATGTATGAGCAGCTCCCCTATGCGGGAGCCGCGATCCGGCAGCACTACAAGCGATACGACCAATGGCTCGCGAAGCAACCCGGCGAGGTGATGCGTTCGCGGCGCGAAGAGGCGGAAATGATCTTCCGCCGGGTCGGTATCACCTTCGCCGTGTACGGCGCCAAGGACGAGGACGGCTCGGGCACCGAGCGGCTGATCCCGTTCGACCTGCTGCCCCGGATCATTCCGGCGCACGAGTGGGACAGCATGGAGAAGGGGCTGGTGCAGCGCGTCACGGCGCTCAACCGCTTCCTGCATGACGTCTACCACGACCAGGAAATCATCAAGGCCGGCATCATCCCGGCCGAGCAGATCCTCAACAACGCGCAGTTCCGCCCCGAAATGATGGGCGTGACGGTGCCGCACAACGTCTACTCGAACATCTCGGGCATCGACATCGTGCGTGCCCCCGATGCCCACGGCAACGGCGAGTACTACGTGCTCGAGGACAACCTGCGCGTGCCCAGCGGCGTGAGCTACATGCTCGAGAACCGCAAGATGATGATGCGGCTGTTCCCCGAGCTGTTCAACCAGAACCGCATCGCGCCCGTGGCGCACTATCCCGACCTGCTGCTCGAGACGCTGCGCGCCAGCGCGCCGGCCGCGACGGCCGAGCCCACGGTGGTGGTGCTCACGCCCGGCATGTACAACAGCGCCTACTTCGAGCACGCCTTCCTCGCACAGCAGATGGGCGTCGAGCTGGTCGAGGGCCAGGACCTGTTCGTCAAGGACAACTTCGTCTACATGCGCACCACGCGCGGGCCGAAGCGCGTCGACGTGATCTACCGCCGCGTCGACGACGACTTCCTCGACCCCGAGGTGTTCCGCCCGAGCTCCACGCTGGGCTGCGCGGGCCTGATGCGCGCCTACCGCGACGGCAACGTCGTGATCTGCAATGCCGTGGGCACCGGCGTGGCCGACGACAAGTCGATCTATCCATACGTGCCGAAGATGATCGAGTTCTACCTCGGCGAGCAGCCGATCCTCAAGAACGTGCCGACCTACATGTGCCGCAACAAGGACGAGCTGCAGTACACGCTCGACAACATGAAGGACCTCGTGGTCAAGGAAGTGCACGGCGCCGGCGGCTACGGCATGCTGATCGGCCCGGCCGCCACGCAGGCCGAGATCGAGGACTTCAAGAAGGCCGTGATCGCCAAGCCCGACGGCTACATCGCCCAGCCCACGCTGAGCCTGTCGACCTCGCCGACCTTCGTCGACGCCGGCATCGCGCCGCGCCACATCGACCTGCGGCCTTTCGTGCTCTCGGGCAGCGAGGTGCAGATGGTGCCCGGCGGCCTCACGCGCGTGGCGCTCAAGGAAGGCTCGCTGGTGGTCAATTCCTCGCAGGGCGGCGGCACCAAGGACACCTGGATCCTCGAAGCCGACCGCACGGCCAAGCCGAAGACGCAGTCCCAGTCGCAGAGCCAGTCGGCCTGAGTGCAAGAAGCCCGGAGAACCACATGCTGTCCCGCACCGCAGACCACCTCTACTGGATGTCCCGCTACACCGAGCGCGCCGAGAACACCGCGCGCATGCTCGACGTCAACTACCAGACCTCGCTGCTGCCGCAGTCGGCCGAGGTCGCCAAGTACGGCTGGCAGGGCGTGCTCTCGATCAGCGAGCTGCTGCCCTCGTACAACCAGAAGTACGACCAGATCGCGCCCAACGAGGTGATGGAGTTCATGGTCAAGGACGAGAGCAATCCGTCCTCGATCCTCTCCTGCCTCAAGGCCGCGCGCGAGAACGCGCGCGCGGTGCGCGGCGCGCTGACCACCGAGGCCTGGGAAACGCAGAACACCACCTGGCTCGAGGTCAACCGCATGCTGCGCGCGGGCGACTTCGAGCGCGATCCCGGCCAGTTCTTCGAATGGGTCAAGTTCCGCTCGCACCTCTCGCGCGGCGTCACGCTGGGCACGATGCTGCAGGACGAGGCCTTCTACTTCTCGCGCCTGGGCACCTTCCTCGAACGCGCCGACAACACGGCGCGGCTGGTCGACGTGAAGTTCCACGCGCTCAACAGCGAGTTCTTCGGTGCCGCCACCGAGGAGGACCAGGAGTACGACTTCTATCACTGGAGCGCGATCCTGCGCAGCGTCTCGGCCTTCGAGGTCTACCGCAAGGTCTACCGCGACGTGATCAAGCCCGAGCGCGTGGCCGAGCTGCTGATCCTGCGCGCCGACATGCCGCGCTCGCTGCATGCGAGCCTGGCCGAGGTGGTGGCCAACCTCGCGAAGGTGCAGAACGAGCAGAGCGCCGAAACCCAGCGCCGCGCCGGCAAGCTGCTGGCCGACCTGCAGTACGCGCGCGTCGACGAGATCCTCGCGACCGGCCTGCATGCCTACCTCACGCAGTTCCTCGACCGCGTGAACGAACTCGGCGTGCGCATCAGCCAGGACTTCCTGGTACCGGCCCACTGAACGGCGACCTTCCGGAGCGAAAGCGGCGAATGCACCTCGTGGTCCATTCGCCGCGCGCGTTTTCGGTCGGGCAGTTCCTGTCGGCCGACGAATGCGAGGCGCTGATCGCGCTGGCCGAGCGCGAGGGCTTCGCGGCGGCCGGCGTGCGCACCGCCGAGGGCCCGAAGGCCATGCCCGCGATCCGCAACAACGAGCGCGCGATGCTCGCGGCGCCCGAATGGGTGGCGCTGCTCTGGCAGCGCCTGGGCCAAGTCGAACTGCCGGTGCTCGAGGGCGAGGCCGCGCTCGGGTTGCCGCGCGAGCTGCGCTTCTACAAGTACCTGCCGGGCCAGCGCTTCAAGATGCACAAGGACGGCCCCTGGCGCGAGGACGGCCTCGCGAGCCGGCTCACGCTGCTGGTCTATCTCAACGACGGCTTCACGGGCGGCGACACCGATTTCCGCGAGTTCCGCGTGAAGCCCGAGGCCGGCGCCGCGCTGCTGTTCGTGCACGACACCTGGCACGAGGGCGCGGCGATCGAGGCCGGCACGAAGTACGTGCTGCGCTCCGACGTGATGTACGGCGCGGCCTGAACGCGCCGCTACCTCAGCGCTCGAACGATTCCACCGCCACCGGCAGCGTGGGCGCTTCCCAGCGGTAGGTCGCACCGAGCACGTCGCGCTCGGGCCGCTGGCCGTTCCAGCGGATGTCGAGCAGGTTCATCAGCGTCCAGCCGGCCCAGTCCGCGCGAAACGGTTGCTGCGGCTGCTGCGGCGCATGGTCCGCGAACGGCGTCTGCGGACGGCGCCAGATCACGGTCGGGATGCGGTAGCCCGAGGCGGTCGCGGGGCTGTGGCCCGCGCGGTCGCTGCCGTGGCCCACTTCCTGCCCATGGTCCGACAGGTACATCCAGGCGCGGGGCTCCTGCGGCGGGCCGGCGCTGCGCGTCTGCTGCAGCAGTTCGGACACCACGAAGTCGTGATAGAGCAGGGCGGCGTCGTACTCGTGGCGGTAGTGGCGCACCCAGGCCGAGCGGCCGTTCTTCATCAGCCCGGTCTCGACCGCGTCGACGCTGTCGTCGAAGGGATTGGCATCGGGCGGAAAGCGCAGGCTGTAGTGCGGATGGGCGCCCATCAGGTGCACCACGATCAGCTTGCGCTCGGCGCTGGTGTCGTCCAGCGCCTCCTGCATGCAGTCGAGGATCTCGCCGTCGAGCGAGGCGCTCGCGCGGCCCGGCGTGCGGTTGACCATGTCGACCACGTCGGCGTAGCGCGCATGCTGCTGCTCGATCGCGAGGTCGTCGTGGTTGCTGATCCACCAGACCTTGTAGCCGGCCGCGCGCGCGAGCGCGAGCAGGTGCGGCGGGTTCTCGCTCTCGGGCAGGCCGAAATGGAACATGTTGCGCAGCGCGGGCACGGTGGTGGCATCGACCGACCAGGCATTGGGCAGCACCTCCATGTGCGCGCCCGCCTGCGCCTTGTGGGCCAGCAGGCGCGGCGTGGTCGGGCGGCCGTAGCCGTAGAGCCCCATGTTGTCGCGGTTGATGCTGTCGGTGATGACCAGCACCACGGTCGACGGACCGGCGTGCTCGATCACCGGCGCCATGGCCTTGGCGCGCGCGAGCATCCGTTCGCGCATCCGCTCCTGGTCGGCCCAGAGGCCGCGCAGCGCATGGATCGACTGGCCCCACTGCGACCAGAAGAGCACCGGATGCAGCCGCCGCCAGGGCTTGCTCGCATAGCCCACGCAGGCCACCAGCAGCAGCAGCGCGAGCAGTGCCGTGGCCCAGCCCGGCGGCCGCGCGCGCACCCCGGCCGGCGCGCTGGCTCCGCGCCGTGCGAAGGCCGCCACCAGCAGGGCCGCGGCGGCGGCCGCGCCACTCCACAGCAGCGCCGAGCGCCAGTGCATCTGCAGGTACTCGCCGCTCTCGCGTGCGTTGGTGTTGGCCGCGGCGCTCAGCACCATGGCGCCGTCGGGCGCGGCCTGGTAGGTGTCGAGCAGGTAGGCGCGCAAGGCGCCGTCGAAGGCGAAGGCCAGGGTCCAGGCGCAGGCCAGCACGGTGCGCCAGCGGCGCACGCGCGCGCTGCGCACCGGCCAGGCCAGCCACAGCACCATCGGCAGCGCCAGCACCGCGAGCTGCGCGATGCGGCGCCCGTCGTGGCCGAGCACGATCACGGCGAGCAGGGTGGCGGCCACCACGCCGCAGGCGAGCAGGCCGTTGCTGCGCGCGGTGTCGGGGGAGGGAATGGCCGGCGCCTGGAGCAGGTCGGGGGCTTGGGCGGGCGGCTGTGTCAAGCGGAGCGGGCGGAGGGGTGGATCGCGGGCGCGATTCTGCCGCCGTGCACGGGTGTTCCGCGCAGTGCCCCCGTCGCGAGGGAGGGCTTCGCCGGCGCACGGGGGCGCTACGCGGCGTCGGCGCCTTCGCTGATCTCGCGGCAGTTCATCTGCAGCTGCTGGAAGTGCGAGCGCCATGCGACCGCGTCGATCCAGCGGTCCAGGTCGAGCTTGAGCCGGACCTCCCGCTCGCCGTCTTCCAGGTGCTGCGCGAGCTTCACGCGCAGGCCGCTGCCGCCGGGCTGGGTGGCGATCTCCACGCTCGACTCGAGCAGCGGGATCACGATGCGCTGGGTCTGGCCGGCCTCGCGGCGCTTCTTGAGCACCACGTGGCAGTCGTCCTGGCTCACGAGCTTGCGGTGCACGGTGCCGCTCGCGGTCGCGCCGAGCGCGAGGTAGTGGTTGAGGGCGCGCAGGTGCTGGTCGTCCGTCATGTGCCGCACGTTGGGCGCGTCTTCGCTCGGATAGCCGTCGGTGCAGCCCGACACGAGCAGGCCGAGGGCGAGCAGCGCGGCGGTGGCGGCCCATGGGATGGCGCGCGACAGCGTCCGCGCGCGGCTGTTTCGATGATTCCTGGGAGACGGGGGCATCACGCAAGTATCGATCAGCCATCGATCGGCCGCGGAACTTCTGCGGCGCATGCGGCCCAGAAGGGCTCGCGCCGGCCTCGCCGGCCCTCTGGAAAACCCTTGCTTCTCGAGAAAGGAAACCCTCCTCCATGAACGGATTCAGCCGACTGCCCGCACTCCTGCTCGTCATGACCCTGCTGCTCGTCTCGGCCCCGGCCGCCTGGGCGCGCGAGATGGTCAGTTCCGCGGTCAGGACGCTCAACCTGCGCAGCGGCCCCGGCGTGGGCAACCCCGCGCACTGGACCGTGACGCGCGGCTATCCGTTCCAGGTGCTCCAGCGCAAGGGCGACTGGCTGCAGGTGCGCGACTTCGAGGGCGACCGCGCCTGGGTCTACCGCTCGATGACGAACAAGGTGCCGCACCGCGTGGTGAAGGCGCAGGTGGCGAACCTGCGGCGCGCGCCGGGCGCGCGCGGTCCGATCGTGAAGAAGGCCGGCTACGGCGACGTGCTGCGCACGCTCGAGAAGCGCGGCAAGTGGACCAAGGTGCGCCACGAGGGCGGCGCGGTGGGCTGGGTGGCGACCAGCCTCACCTGGGGCTGGTAGGCCCGGGCCAGGCGCTCAGGCCTGCGTGGCCTGGCGCACCGCGCGCTCCCAGCGCGCCATCGATTCCTCGGCCTGCGCGCGGCCCATCGTGGGCATGAAGCGGCGCTCCACCTTCCACTGTTTCGAGAGCTGGCCGACGTCGCCGTAGACGCCGCTCGACAGCCCCGCGAGGTAGGCCGCGCCCAGCGCGGTGGTCTCGACCACCTCGGGCCGCACCACCGGGATGCCCAGCAGGTCGGCCTGGAACTGCATCAGCAGGTCGTTCACGCTGGCGCCGCCGTCGACGCGCAGCTCGGCCACCGGCTTGCCGCCCGCGGCCACCGCGTCGCGGCTCATGGCCTGCAGCAGCGCGGCGCTCTGGTAGGCGATGCTCTCGAGCGCGGCGCGCGCGATGTGGGCCACGGTGGTGCCGCGCGTGAGGCCGGTGATGGTGCCGCGCGCGTCGGCGTTCCAGTAGGGCGCGCCCAGGCCGGTGAAGGCCGGCACCATCATCACGCCGCCCGCGTCGGGCACGCTCTCGGCCAGCGACTGCACCTCGGCGCTGCCCTTGATCGCCTTGAGGCCGTCGCGCAGCCACTGCACCACGGCGCCGCCCACGAACACGCTGCCTTCCATCGCGTACTGCGGTTGCGTGCTTGTCTGCGCCGCGCTGGTCACGAGCAGGCCGTTGCTCGAGGGCTGGAAGGCCTCGCCCGTGTGCATCAGCAGGAAGCAGCCGGTGCCGTAGGTGTTCTTGGCCATGCCGGCCTCGAAGCAGGCCTGGCCGAAGAGGGCGCTCTGCTGGTCGCCGGCCACGCCGCCCACCGGCAGCGAGCGGCCGAGCAGCGCGGCGTCGGTGTCGACGAAGTGCGAGGCCGAGGGCTGCACCGCCGGCATCAGCGCGGCGGGGATGCGCAGCGCCGCCAGCAGCTCGGCATCCCATTCGTTGCGATGCACGTTGAACAGCATGGTGCGCGAGGCATTGCTCACGTCGGTCACGTGCTTGCGCCCGCCCGTGAGCTGCCACATGAGCCAGCTGTCGACGGTGCCGAAGGCCAGCTCGCCGCGCTCGGCCTGTTCGCGCGCGCCGGGCACGTTGTCGAGCAGCCAGCGCAGCTTGGTGCCCGAGAAGTAGGCATCGATCACGAGGCCGGTCTTCTCGCGGATGGTGTCGGCCAGGCCCTCCTCGCGCAGCCGCGCGCACAGCGGCTCGGCGCGCCGGTCCTGCCACACGATCGCGTGGTGCACCGGCTTGCCCGTCTCGCGGTGCCACAGCACGGTGGTCTCGCGCTGGTTGGTGATGCCTATCGCGTGGATGTCCTCGGGCCGCAGCTTCGCCTTGGCGATGACCTCGCGCGCGGTCGCGAGCTGGCTGTCCCAGATCTCGAGCGGGTCGTGCTCGACCCAGCCCGGCTGCGGGTAGATCTGCGTGAGCTCCTTCTGCGCGATGGCCACCACGTGGCCGCCGCGGTCGAACACGATGCTGCGCGAGCTGGAAGTGCCCTGGTCGAGGGCCAGCAGGTAGGTGGTCGTCATGCGGGAGTCATTCCTTCGGGGTCTGATGGGGCCGGGCGATCTCGAGCCGCACCTGCGCGTCGCGCAGCAGCGTCGGGAAGGGATCGGGCGGTTCCGCATCGGTGAAGAGGCGGTCGATCTGGGACAGGGTTCCGAGCTGGATCATGGCGGGGCGGTTGAACTTGCTCGCGTCGGCCGCGAGCCAGACCTCGCGCGCCTGCGCGATGATGGTCTGCGCCACCTTCACCTCGCGCAGGTCGAAGTCGCGCAGCGAGCCGTCGGACTCGATGCTCGACACGCCGATCAGCGCGATGTCGACCTTGAACTGCCGGATGAAATCGATCGTGGCCTCGCCCACGACCGCGCGGTCGCGCGCGCGCACCGAACCGCCCGCCACGATCACCTCGCACTGGCTGTTGCCGCTCAGGATGGTCGCCACGTTCAGGTTGTTGGTGATCACGCGCAGGCCGGTGTGGCGCATCAGCGCCTTCGCGATCGCCTCGGTGGTGGTGCCGATGTTGAGGATCAGCGAGCAGTCGTTCGGCACCAGTTCGGCCACGCGCCGCGCGATGCGCGCCTTGCCGTCGGCATGCAGCGTCTCGCGCTGCTGGTAGCCGATGTTCTCGGTGGTCGAGCTCGGCACGCGCACGCCGCCATGGAAGCGGGTCAGCAGGCCTTCGTCGGCCAGCCGCTGCACATCGCGCCGCACCGTCTGCAGGGTCACGCCGAGCATGTCGGCGAGCTGCTCGACCGTGACCGAACCGCGGGCGCGCACGGTGTCGAGGAGATTGATCTGGCGGGGGTTGGAATTCACTGAGTGGGGGCGAAAACGAATGGAAGTAAGCCGAGAGTACGCAAAAAAACGCGCCGGGGCCGTTGCCGGAGCGCCCGATGCGTCACTTTATAGAAGGAAAAAAAACGAACATTCATCAGGGAAAACTCGGGGGAAAATCGCGCCATAAGGAACTCAAGTGAAAAAAACCGAAAATACAATGGCCGCCTTCGATGACTTCGGTCATGCATCGCAACAACAAAAGACGGGCGAAAGGACAGGTGGTATTCCAGTGAGCGATCTCTCCCAGAATCCGCCGGCACCGGCCACCGACTGCGATGTGCTGATCGTCGGCGGCGGCATCAACGGCTGCGGCATCGCGCGCGATCTCGCGGGCCGCGGCTGGCGCGTGGTGCTGTGCGAGAAGGACGATCTCGCCTCCCACACCTCCTCGTCGTCGACCAAGCTGATCCACGGCGGGCTGCGCTACCTCGAGTACTACGAGTTCTCGCTGGTGCGCAAGGCGCTGCAGGAGCGCGAGGTGCTGCTCAAGAGCGCGCCGCACATCATGTGGCCGCTGCGCTTCGTGATGCCGCACGACCCCTCGATGCGCCCGGCCTGGATGATCCGCATCGGCCTGTTCCTCTATGACCACCTCGCCAAACGCGAGGTGCTGCCGGCCTCGCGCGGCGTGGACCTGCGCACCCATGCCGCGGGCGCGCCGCTCAAGCCGCAGTTCAAGCGCGGCTTCGTCTATTCGGACGGCTGGGTCGACGACGCGCGGCTGGTGGTGCTCAATGCGCTCGATGCGCGCGCACGCGGCGCCGAGGTGCTCACGCGCACCCGCTGCGTGCATGCGCGGCGCGAGGCCGACGGCTGGACCGCGGTGCTCGAGGGCCCCGACGGCACGCACCGCACGGTACGCGCCCGCGCGGTCGTGAATGCCGCCGGGCCCTGGGCCGAATCCTTCCTGCGCGGCGTGGCGAAGCCCGCCAACGGCGAGGCGCTGGCCACCAAGAGCCTGCGCCTCGTGAAGGGCAGCCACATCGTGGTGCCGCGCGTGTTCGCGCACGACCACGCCTACATCTTCCAGAACCCCGACAAGCGGATCATCTTCGCGATCCCCTACCAGGACGACTTCACGCTGATCGGCACCACCGACATCGAGCTGCATGGCGACGACCCGGGCGCGGCGCGCATCGCCGACGAGGAGGTCGAGTACCTCTGCACCCAGGCCAGCCGCTATTTCGAGCAGCCGATCGCGCCGAGCGACGTGGTGTGGACCTACTCGGGCGTGCGCCCGCTGCTCGACGATGCCTCGGGCGATCCGTCGGCGGTCACGCGCGACTACATGCTCGAGTCGAACACCGCCGCCGCGCCGCTGCTGTCGGTGTGGGGCGGCAAGATCACCACCTTCCGCAAGCTGGCCGAGGACGCCGCCGACGAGGTCGGCCGCATGCTGGGCCAGCCGAACAGCCAGCGCCCGGCCTGGACCGAGGGCGCCTTCCTCGCGGGCGGCGACCTGTCGGCCTGGATCGGCGCGGCGCAGCGGCCCGACGGCGACTTCGAGCGCTTCCTGGCCGCCGTGCAGCAGCGCTACGGCTGGCTCGACGCGAAGCTCGCGCGCCGGCTCGCGCGTGCCTACGGCGCGCGCATCGGCGAGCTGCTCGGCGATGCCGCATCGATGGCCGACCTCGGCGCCGAGGTGGCGCCCGGCCTGCACGAGCGCGAGCTGCGCTTCCTGCAGCGCGACGAATGGGTGGTGAGCGCCGACGACGTGCTGTGGCGCCGTTCCAAGCTCGGGCTGCGCTACACGCCGCAGCAACGTCGGCAGGTGGCCGACTGGCTGGATGCGCATCGCGGAAGGGTGGACATGCAAGGGAGGGAAGGCTGATGCAGCTGTCACTGGAGCGCGTGACCAAGAAGGTCGGCGCGCAAACCTGGCTCTACGAGCAGAGCATCGCGCCGAAGAGCGGCGCGGTGACCGTGCTGCTCGGCGCCACGCAGGCCGGCAAGACCAGCCTGATGCGGCTGATGGCCGGCCTCGACACGCCCACCGAGGGCCGCGTGCTGGTCGACGGCCAGGACGTCACCGGCATGCCGGTGCGCGAACGCAACGTGGCGATGGTCTACCAGCAGTTCATCAACTATCCCTCGCTGAAGGTCGCCGACAACATCGCCTCGCCGCTCAAGCTGCGCGGCGAATCGAACATCGACGCCCGCGTGCGCGCGCTGGCCGACAAGCTGCATATCGGCATGTTCCTCGACCGCTATCCGCAGGAGCTCTCGGGCGGCCAGCAGCAGCGCGTGGCGCTGGCGCGCGCGCTGGCCAAGAACGCGCCGCTGATGCTGCTCGACGAGCCGCTGGTGAACCTCGACTACAAGCTGCGCGAAGGCCTGCGCGAGGAACTCACGCAACTGTTCGCGGCCGGCGATTCGACCGTGATCTACGCCACCACCGAGCCCGGCGAGGCGCTGCTGCTCGGCGGCCACACCGCGGTGATGGATGCCGGCGAGCTGCTGCAGTACGGCCCGACCGCCGAGGTGTTCCATGCGCCGCGGTCGCTGCGCGTGGCGCGCGCCTTCAGCGATCCGCCGATGAACCTGCTGGCCGGCACCGCCGCCGCGGGCAGCGTGCAACTGGCCGGCGGGCCGGCGCTGGCGCTCGCGCTGCCCGAGTCGGTGGCGGGCGCGGTCACGGTCGGGCTGCGCGCGAGCGCGCTCGACGTGGAAGCGGGCGAGGGCGACATCGCGCTGCCCGGCACCGTGGAGCTGGCCGAGATCTCGGGCTCCGACACCTTCGTGCACGTGGAGACCGCGGTCGGCGAACTGGTGGCGCAGCTCACCGGCGTGCACCGCTTCGAGCTGGGGGCCTCGATCACGCTGTACTTCAGCGCGGCGCGGGCCTATGTGTTCGATGCCGGCGAGAAGCTGGCGCGCGCGCCGGCATGGCGCAAAGGAAACTGAGATGGCCCGCATCGACCTCGACCTGGCCCACGCCTACCGCCCGAACCCGACGCAGGACAGCGACTATGCGCTGCTGCCGCTCACGATGAGCTTTCGCGACGGCGGCGCCTACGCCTTGCTCGGCCCCTCGGGCTGCGGCAAGACCACCATGCTCAACATCGTCTCGGGCCTGCTCGTGCCCTCGCAGGGCACGGTCAGGTTCGACGGCCGCGACGTGACGCAGGCCACGCCGCAGGAACGCAACATCGCGCAGGTGTTCCAGTTCCCGGTGATCTACGACACGATGACCGTGGCCGAGAACCTCGCGTTCCCGCTGCGCAACCGCAAGATGCCGGCCGACCAGATCAGGAAGCGCGTCGGCGAGATCGCCGAGATGCTCGACATGAGCGGCCAGCTCGACCAGCGCGCCGCGGGCCTCGCGGCCGACGCCAAGCAGAAGATCTCGCTGGGCCGCGGCCTGGTGCGCAGCGACGTGTCGGCGGTGCTGTTCGACGAGCCGCTGACCGTGATCGATCCGCACCTCAAGTGGCAGCTGCGGCGCAAGCTCAAGCAGATCCACCGCGAGCTCAAGCTCACGCTGATCTACGTCACGCACGACCAGGTGGAGGCGCTGACCTTCGCCGAGGAGGTGGTGGTGATGACGCGCGGCAAGGCGGTGCAGGTGGGCAGCGCCGACGCGCTGTTCGAGCGCCCGGCCCACACCTTCGTCGGCCACTTCATCGGTTCGCCGGGCATGAACTTCCTGGCCGCGAAGAGCGCTCACGGCACCATCGAGGTGGCGGGCACGCCGCTGGTGCCCACGCGCGAACTGCCGGCGGGCGAACTCAAGATCGGCATCCGCCCCGAGTACCTGCGGCTGGCCCCGGCCGGTGCCGGCGGCGCCGTGCCCGCGACGGTGGCGCAGGTGCAGGACGTGGGCACCTACACGATGGTGAGCGCCCATGCGGACGGCAGCCCGCTCAAGGTGCGCCTGCATCCCGACGAGCAGCCGCCCGCGGTGGGCGACACGGTGTGGCTGCGCGTGCTGGACGCGCACACCTGCTACTACAAGGACGAGGAGCTGGTGGCATGAGCACCATCAACAAGCCCATCAACCAGAAGGCCTGGTGGCTCGTGCTGCCGGTGCTGGTCTGCGTGGCCTTCTCGGCCATCGTGCCGCTGATGACGGTGGTGAACTACTCGGTGCAGGACATCATCTCGCCCGAGCGCCGCGTCTTCGTCGGCACCGAGTGGTTCGCCGCCGTGATGCGCGACGACGAGCTGCACCAGGCGCTGTGGCGCCAGCTCGGCTTCTCGCTCGCGGTGCTGCTGGTCGAGATCCCGCTGGGCATCGCGCTCGCGCTGTCGATGCCGGCCAAGGGCTGGAAGTCCTCGGCCGTGCTGGTGGTGGTCGCGCTCTCGCTGCTGATTCCCTGGAACGTGGTCGGCACCATCTGGCAGATCTATGGCCGCGCCGACATCGGCCTGCTGGGCCACGCGCTGCAGAAGCTCGGCGTGGACTACAACTACACCGGCAGCGCCACCGATGCCTGGCTCACGGTGCTGGTGATGGACGTGTGGCACTGGACGCCGCTGGTGGCGCTGCTGTGCTATGCCGGCCTGCGCTCGATCCCCGACGCCTACTACCAGGCCGCGCGCATCGACGGCGCCAGCAAGTTCGCGGTGTTCCGCTACATCCAGCTGCCCAAGATGCGCGGCGTGCTGATGATCGCGGTGCTGCTGCGCTTCATGGACAGCTTCATGATCTACACCGAGCCCTTCGTGCTGACGGGCGGCGGGCCGGGCAACGCCACCACCTTCCTGAGCCAGTACCTGACGCAGAAGGCCGTGGGCCAGTTCGACCTGGGGCCGGCGGCGGCGTTCTCGCTGATCTATTTCCTCATCATCCTGCTGCTGTGCTTCGTGCTCTACAACTGGATGCAGCGGGTGGGTACGCAGGAAGCGGAGGTCGAGCGATGAACGAGAAACGGTTCCACAAGCGCAGCATCTTCCTGGTGCTGTACATCCTGTTCGCGCTGTTGCCCATCTACTGGATGATCAACATGAGCTTCAAGACGAACGAGGAGATCCTCTCGAGCTTCTCGTTCTTCCCGCAGCAGCTCACCTGGGCCAACTACGCGCGCATCTTCACCGACGAGTCGTGGTACTCGGGCTACATCAACAGCCTGATCTACGTGGCGATCAACACCGTGATCTCGCTGACGGTGGCGCTGCCGGCGGCCTATGCCTTCTCGCGCTATTCCTTCCTCGGCGACAAGCACGTGTTCTTCTGGCTGCTCACGAACCGCATGACGCCGCCCGCGGTGTTCCTGCTGCCGTTCTTCCAGCTCTACAGCACGGTCGGCCTGATGGACACGCACCTGGGCGTGGCGCTCGCGCACCTGCTGTTCAACGTGCCGCTCGCGGTCTGGATCCTCGAGGGCTTCATGAGCGGCATCCCGCGCGAGATCGACGAGACGGCCTACATCGACGGCTATTCGTTCCCGCGCTTCTTCCTCACCATCTTCCTGCCGCTGATCAAGGCCGGCGTGGGCGTGGCCGCCTTCTTCTGCTTCATGTTCAGCTGGGTCGAGCTGCTGCTGGCGCGCACGCTCACGAGCGTGAATGCCAAGCCGATCGTGGCGACGATGACGCGCACCGTGAGCGCCTCGGGCATGGACTGGGCGACCCTGGCGGCGGCCGGCGTGCTGACCATCGTGCCGGGCGCGATCGTGATCTGGTTCGTGCGTCACTACATCGCAAAAGGCTTTGCGATGGGTCGCGTCTGAGGAGACAACAGAGATGTTCGACTGGATGGTCTGGACCACCCCGGTGGCCGTGTTCTTCATCTGCATCGTGCTCATGCTGGCCGGCATGACACTGTGGGAGCTCAAGTCGCCGACCACGCTGCGCCGCGGCTGGCTGCCGATCGCCACCACGCGCGGCGACCGGCTGTTCATCGGCCTGCTGTCGGCGGCCTACGTCAACCTGGCCTTCGTCGGCCTGGCCGACAAGTTCCAGGCCTGGTTCAGCCTCGAGGCCGAGCCCTCGGTCTGGATCAGCTTCGTGCTGTCGATGCTGCTGCTCGCGCTGATCCTGCGCAAGGGCTGAACGCGGCACGCTCTCTTCTTTCCACAACGAATCCGGCTCTCCGCCTCCCCGGAGCCGCGATCGACAAAACCGGGGAAGCAATCAACCGAGGAGACACGTTCATGAAGATGCGCTACACAGCGTTGGCGTTGGCGGCTGCGATGTTCGCCGCGCACGGTGCGTCGGCCGGGGAGGCCGAGGCCAAGAAATGGATCGACAGCGAGTTCCAGCCCTCGACCTTGTCCAAGGACAAGCAGATGGACGAGATGAAGTGGTTCATCGAGGCCGCGAAGAAGCTGCAGGCCAAGGGCGTGAAGGAGATCTCGGTGGTCTCCGAGACCCTGACCACCCATGAATACGAGTCGAAGACGCTGGCCAAGGCCTTCGAGGAGATCACCGGCATCAAGGTCAAGCACGACCTGATCCAGGAAGGCGACGTGGTCGAGAAGCTGCAGACCTCGATGCAGTCGGGCAAGTCGATCTACGACGGCTGGGTCTCCGACTCCGACCTGATCGGCACCCACTACCGCTATGGCAAGATCATGTCGCTGACCGAGTACATGGGCGGCGCGGGCAAGGAGTTCACCAACCCCGGCCTCGACCTCAAGGACTTCATCGGCACCAGCTTCACGACCGCGCCCGACGGCCAGCTCTATCAGCTGCCCGACCAGCAGTTCGCCAACCTCTACTGGTTCCGCGCCGACCTGTTCGCGCGCAAGGACCTGCAGGACAAGTTCAAGGCCAAGTACGGCTACGACCTGGGCGTGCCGCTGAACTGGAGCGCCTATGAAGACATCGCCGAGTTCTTCAGCACCGACGTGAAGACCATCGACGGCAAGCCGATCTACGGCCACATGGACTACGGCAAGAAGGACCCGTCGCTCGGCTGGCGCTTCACCGATGCCTGGCTGTCGATGGCCGGCGCGGCCGACAAGGGCATCCCGAACGGCATGCCGATCGACGAATGGGGCATCCGCGTGGCGGCCGACAAGTGCACGCCGACCGGCGCCTCCGTGGCGCGCGGCGGCGCCACCAATTCGCCGGCCGCCGTGTACGCGCTCACCAAGTACATCGACTGGATGAAGAAGTACGCGCCCAAGGAAGCCATGGGCATGACCTTCGGCGAATCGGGTCCGGTGCCCGCGCAGGGCCAGATCGCGCAGCAGATCTTCTGGTACACGGCCTTCACCGCCGACATGACCAAGAAGGGCCTGCCGGTCGTCAACGACGACGGTTCGCCCAAGTGGCGCATGGCCCCCGGCCCGAACGGCCCGTACTGGAAGCAGGGCATGCAGAACGGCTACCAGGACGTGGGCTCGTGGACCTTCTTCAAGGGCCACGACGCCAACAAGACGGCCGCGGCCTGGCTCTACGCGCAGTTCATCACCGCCAAGACCACCTCGCTGAAGAAGTCGATCACCGGTCTGACCTTCATCCGCGACAGCGACATCCGCTCGGACTACTTCACGCAGAACGCCAACAAGTACGGCGGCCTGATCGAGTTCTACCGCAGCCCGGCGCGCGTGGCCTGGACCCCGACCGGCACCAACGTGCCCGACTATCCGAAGCTCGCGCAGCTGTGGTGGAAGAACGTGGCCGAGGCCGTGACGGGCGAGAAGACGCCGCAGAAGGCGATGGACAACCTGGCCGACGAGATGGACAACGTGATGGCCCGCCTCGAGCGCGCCGGCATGGCCAAGTGCGCGCCCAAGCTCAATCCCAAGGGCGACCCGGCCAAGTACCTGAGCGACGACCACGCGCCGTGGAAGAAGCTGGCCAACGAGAAGCCCAAGGGCGAGACCATCGACTACAACAAGCTGCTGACGGCCTGGAAGGAAGGCAAGGTTCGCTGATCCCGCAGGGAGGCATCCCGACCGCCGCCGACGCGACCGGCCGGACGGTCGTGGGGATGCCGGGACGGCACATGCAGGGCCGCGCCGCGAGGCGCGGCCCTTTTTTGCGTGCATGCACCCGGGCGTGGCCCCGGCTACGAGATCTCGTAACCGCGCGTTGCCCGTTCGCCGCATCCTTTCGATGCATGACCTATGGCAGATGCGCGATGCCGGGGCTTCGCGTACATTCGACGGCCCTTCGAACCGCCCACCCGTGAATTCCAGCTTGTCCAGCCCTTTCGAGGCCGTCGCGCCGACCATCGCCAAGCGCGTGCTCGTGATCCACTATTCGCAGACCGGCCAGCTCGGCAGCGTCGCCGAGCGGATCGTGGCGCCGCTGCGCGACGACCCCGCGATCGCGGTGCACGTGGAGACGCTGCGGCCGGTGCGGCCCTTTCCGTTCCCCTGGGGCTTCATCCGCTTCTTCGACGCCTTCCCCGAGACCGCGCACATGAAGCCGCCCGCGCTGCAGCCGCTGGCGCTCACGGGCGAGGAGGACTTCGACCTCGTGATCCTGCCCTACCAGGTGTGGTTCCTCGCGCCCTCGCAGCCGATCACGGCCTTCCTCAAGCACCCGGTGGCGGCGCGCCTGCTCCAGGGCAAGCCCGTGGTCACGGTGATCGCCTGCCGCAACATGTGGCACCTCGCGCACCAGAAGCTCGAGGGCCTGCTCGCCGCCATCGACGCGCGGCTGATCGACAACGTGGTGCTGACCGATCCGGGCCCCACGCTCGCCACCTTCTTCACCACCCCGGCCTGGCTGGTCTGGGGCCGCAAGCGCGGCTTCTGGGGCATGCCCGATGCGGGCCTCGAGCCGGGCCAGATCGCGCGCACCGTGCGCTTCGGCCGCGCGCTGCGCGATGCGCTGCACCAGGGGCTCGAGCGCGGCACCGCGCCGCTGCTCGCGGGGCTGGGCGCGGTCAACGCCAATGCGCGGCTCCTGGTCAGCGAGAAGGCCGGCACGCGCAGCTTCTTCCTCTGGGGCAAGCTCTTGATGGCCGCCGGCGGCCCCGGGGCCTGGCAGCGCAAGCCGCTGCTGGTGCTCTACGTGCTGTTCCTGCTCGCGCTGATCGTCACCGTGGTCCCGGTGAGCCTCACCCTGCAGGCGCTGCTGCGCCCTCTGCTGCGTGGGTGGCTGACTAGAATGACCGCCCATTTCGAGCGGCCCTCCGGCTCGGCCACGGACCGTTCCCATCTCTATGACGACTGATGTCTTCCTGACCCGTACCGCCGCCTTCCTGCCTTTTGCTCCGGTCAGCAACGAAGACATCGAAGAAGTCCTGGGCCGCGTCGGCGACCGGGTGTCGCGTGCGCGACGCCTGATCCTGCGCAGCAACGGCATCCAGTCGCGCCACTACGCGATCGACCGCGCGACCGGCCTGCAGGCCATGAGCAATGCCGAGCTCACCGCCGCGGCGATCCGCGGGCTCGGCACGCCCGAGGAACTGGGGCGCATCGACTGCCTCGTCACCGGCACCTCGATGCCCGACCAGCTGATGCCCAACCACGCGGTGATGGTGCACGGCGAGCTCGGCTGGCCGCGGCTCGAGGTGGTGGCCTGCGCGGGCATCTGCCTGGCCGGCGCCACCGCGCTCAAGCACGCCTGGCTCTCGGTGCGCGCGGGCGATGCCGAGCGCGCCGTGGCCACCGGCTCGGAACTGGCCTCGCCGCTGATGCGCGGCTCGCGCTTCGAAGCCGAGATCGCGCACCGCGTCGACCTGCTCGAGACGAATCCCGAGATCGCGTTCGAGAAGGACTTCCTGCGCTGGATGCTTTCGGACGGCGCGGGCGCGGTGCTGCTGGAGCGCGCGCCGCGCGGGCCGCTGTCGCTCAAGGTCGAATGGATCGATCTCTCCTCGGCCGCGCACGAGCTGCCGGTGTGCATGTATGCCGGCGCCGACCGCACCGCCGACGGCAGCCTCACCGGCTGGGCCCGCACCGCGCCGAGCGACTGGCACCGCGACTCCACCTTCGCGATCAAGCAGGACGTGCGGCTGCTCAACGAGAACATCGTGCGCGCCACGCTCGGCGAGCCGCTCGCGGCCATCGTCGAGAAGCGCGGCCTGCGGCCCGATGACGTCGACTGGTTCCTGCCGCACCTGTCGTCGAGCTACTTCATGGAACCGGTGGCGCGTTGCCTCGAGCAGATGGGCTTCGCGATTCCGCGCGAGCGCTGGTTCAGCAACTTGGTGCAGAAGGGCAATACCGGTTCCGCCTCGCCCTACATCATGCTCGACGAGCTGTTCCGCTCGGGCCGCATCCGGCCCGGCCACAAGCTGCTGATGTTCGTGCCCGAGAGCGGCCGCTTCTCGAGCGGCTTCATCTACCTCGAGGCCGTCTGACACGAAGCCGATGGCGAAGGAGAGACGCTGACATGGACCTCGACGCAGTTCCCCAGGAAGGCAACGCCACGCTCGCGGGCCACGCCAAGCTGATGTACGCGCGCGATGCGCAGGGCCGCGTGGTCACGACCACCTCGCGCGGCTGGGAGGCCGAGGAGATCGTCACCACCCATGCGGTCGACGCGCTGGTGGCGCAGGCCGGGGCCGCGCGCGAGCGCGTGGCGCGGGGCCTGGCCTCGCCTCTCGAATACTGGATGTACGACCGCCGCATGGACGTGGCGCTGCTGTCGCAGACCAGCGGCTTCTGGCAATGGCGCGTGCGGCGCCACCTGCAGCCGCGGCATTTCGCGGCGCTCTCCGGGGACCAGCTCGCGCGTTATGCGCAGGCGCTGGGCCTGTCCGTCGCCGCGCTCAAGGAACTGCCATGAATGCCATCGCCGCACCGGTTGCCGAAGCCGGCTTTCGCCACAGCCAGGCCGCCCATTGCGAGAGCGGCGTGATCTCGAGCCTGATGCGCCACCACGGCGTGCCCGCGATGACCGAGAGCATGGCGCTGGGCCTGTCCTCGGGCCTGTCGTTCGCCTACCTGCCGTTCATCAAGCTCTCGGGCCTGCCGCTGATCTCCTACCGCATGCCGCCGCGCGCGATGATCAAGGGCCTGCTCGCGCCGATGGCCGCGCGCTTTTGCTTCGAGACCTTCAGAAGCCCCGAGGACGGCCAGCGCCGGCTCGACGCGCTGCTCGCCGACGGCCACCTCGTGGGCCTGCAGACCTCGGTCTACTGGCTGCCGTACTTCCCGCCCAACATGCGCTTCCACTTCAATGCGCACAACCTGCTGGTCTACGGCAAGGAGGGCGACGAGTACCTGATCAGCGACCCGGTGTTCGAGGAGCCGGTGCGCTGCGCCAGCGCCGACCTGGCGCGCGCGCGCTTCGCCAAGGGCGTGCTCGCGCCCAAGGGACTCATGTACTACCCGCAGGCGATCGAGCGCAAGGCGGTCGACGCGGGCGCGGTGCGCAAGGCGATCCTGAAGACGGTGCGCAACATGCTCGCGCCGGTGCCCATCGTCGGCGTGCGCGGCATGCGCACCCTGGCCGGCCGCATCGCGAAGCTCGCGCCGGCCGATCCGCGCACCGTGGCCTTCATCGGCCACCTGGTGCGCATGCAGGAGGAGATCGGCACCGGCGGTGCCGGCTTCCGCTTCATCTACGCGGCCTTCCTGCAGGAGGCCGCCGCGCTGCTCGGCAAGCCGCAGTTGCTGCAGATGTCCGACCGCCTCACGGCGATCGGCGACGACTGGCGCGCCTTCGCGCTCAAGGCCGCGCGCATGGTCAAGGGGCGCGAGGCGGTCGATCCGGCGAAGCTCGCGGCGCTGCTGCGCGAGCAGGCGCAACGCGAGCAAAGCTTCTTCCGCGACCTCAAGGCCGCCGTGTCCTGATGCTCGAACTGCAGTGGCTGAGCCACCGCTACCCGCACGCCCAGGCGAACGCGCTCGACGCAGTGTCGCTGGCCGTGCCGCGCGGCTGCGTGCTCGGCCTGCTCGGGCCCAACGGCGCGGGCAAGACCACCCTGATCTCGCACCTGTCGGGCGCGCTCGCGGTGCAGTCGGGCCAGATCCGCATCGATGGCGTGCCGCTCGCGCAGGTGCGTGCGCAGGCGCCCACGCGCATCGCGGTGGCGCCGCAGGACCATGCCTTCTACCCGATGCTCACCGTGGCCGAGAACCTGGCCTGCTTCGCCGCCGCGGGCCGGCTCGCGGGCGCGCGCAAGCGCGAGCGCATCGCGGCCTGCCTGGCGTTCGCGCAACTCGAAGCCTTCGCGGGCACGCGCGCCGAGCGGCTGTCGGGCGGCCTCAAGCGCCGGCTCAACCTCGCGATCGCGCTCTTGCCCGAACCCGAGCTGATGCTGTTCGACGAGCCCACCGTCGGCGTCGATCCGCAGTCGCGCGCCTTCGTGCTCGATGCGATCAAGGGCCTGGCGCGCGCGGGTGCCGCAGTGATCTACGCCTCGCACTACATGGAGGAGATCGAGGCCATCGCCGACCGGGTGGCGATCCTCGACCACGGCCGGGTGCTGCGCGAGGGCTCGCTCGAGGAACTGCTGTCGAAGAACGCGATGCTGCTCACGCTGGCCGCCGACGGGCTCGATGCGCAAATGCTCTCGCGCTTCGGCACGGTGGAGCAGGGTGGCGTGCACTGGCGCATCCACCTGCATCCGGGCACCGGCCCGGCCCCGGTGCTGGCCGCGCTCGAGGTCGCGGGCATCGAGGTGCGCCATGCCGAGTTCGGCCGCCACGACCTCGAGCAGCTGTTCATGGCGCTCACCCACCGTTCGCTGCGGGACTGAGGACCGATGCTGCGGGCCCTGATCCAGAAGGAACTGCTCGCGCTGCGGCGCGACATGCACGGCCTGGCCGCGCTGTTCCTGATGCCGATGATCTTCATCGTGCTGATGTCGCTCACGCTCAAGGACATCTACCGCCCGCCGCTGGCCGCGCTGAATTACGCGGTCGACGTGCGCGACGACGGCACGCCCGCGCAGTGGCTGCTGCAGCTGTGGCGCAAGGCGCATGGCGCGCCCGAGCCGCTGGGCGCCGATTGGCAGGCACGGCTGCGCCGCGGCGAGCTCAAGTACGTGATCGTGCTGCAGCCGGGGCTGTCGGACGAGCTCGAGTCGGTGGCGCTCTCGACGCGCCCCTACATCGAGCTGCTGACCGAGCCCGGCATCGACAGCAACCTGCACAACGCGCTGCGCGCCGAGCTGGTCGGCGCCTCGGGCGAGCTCAAGGCGCGGCTCGCGCTGCAGGTGCCGGGCACCGCGGGGCCGGCGCAGGGTGCGTCGATCCAGGCGCTGGTGCAGGCCGAGCGCTTCGCGAGCAGCGGGCCGCGGCCGACCTCGGTGCAGCAGAACGTGCCGGCCTGGCTGGTGTTCGGCATGTTCTTCGTGGTGGCCTCGCTCTCGAGCCTGCTGGTGCAGGAGCGCGGCTCGGGCGCGCTGGGCCGGCTGCAGAGCCTGGGCGTGTCGCGCGCCATGCTGCTGGCCTCGAAGGCCTTGCCCTATCTCGCGGTGAACGCGGTGCAGGCCGCGCTGATGCTGGCCGCGGGCATCTGGCTGATGCCATTGATCGGCGGCGATGCGCTCTCGCTCGCGGGCATCGACTGGGGCGCGTTGCTGGTCGCGCTCGGCGCGGTGAGCCTCGCGGCCGTGAGCCTCTCGCTGGCGCTGGCCTGCGCGGTGCGCAGCCATGCGCAGGCCGCCACCATCGGGCCGATGGTCAACGTGCTGATGGCGGCCGCGGGCGGGATCATGGTGCCCAAGTTCGTGATGCCGGGCTTCATGCAGCGGCTGGTCGAGCTCTCGCCGATGAACTGGGGCCTCGAGGCCCTGCTGACCGTGCTGCTGCGCGGCGGCGGCGTGGCCGACACGCTGCCGCAGGTCGGGCGGCTGGTGGTGTTCGCGGCCGCCATGTTCGTGCTCGCGGTCTTTCTCTTTCGCAGGCGCACGCCATGAACCTCGTCACTCCCGAATTCATCGCCCGGCTCAAGACGCTGGTGCTCGAGGCCGTCGAGAAGGAGCCGCCGCCCGGCGGCCTGTCGGACGACGAGGCCCTGTTCGGCCCCGAGGCGCGGCTGGACCTCGACTCGCTCGATGCGCTGCAGGTGTCGATGGCGATCCAGCAGGCCTTCGGCGTGCGCATGCCCGACAGCAAGGAGACGCGCCGCGCGCTGAGCTCGGTCGCGCACCTGGCCGAGCACCTGCTGCGCGAGCAGAAGGCATGACCGCGCGATGAGGGCGGTGTACCTCGGCGGCGTGGGGCTGGCCTGCGCGCTGGGCGACGATCTGGACGCGGCGCTCGCCACCTTGCGCGCGGGCGGCGTGCGGCCCGTGCCGGTGGCCGTGTCGGCGCAGGCGCAATGGCCCGTCTACAAGCTGTCGCCCACCGACGGTGGCTGGGACGAACGCGTGCGCCGGCGCGTGCGCGCGGTGGTGACGCAGGCCGATCGCTCGGGCGGCGCGGTGTCGCGCGACGCGCCGCTGTTCGTCGCCTCGTCCTCGCTCGACATCGGCCACATGGAGCACGAGAAGGACGACCGCCGGCTCGGCGGCGACCTGCTCGACTTCGCCGAGATCGTGGCCGGCGCGCTCGCCTGGCGCGGCCCCGTCTTCACCGTGTCGACGGCCTGCACCTCGGCGCTCAACGCGATCCTCGCGGCCTCGGAGCTGCTGCGCGGCGGCGGGGCCGAGGAGGCGCTGGTGCTCGGCGCCGAGCCCGACAACCGCTTCACCGTGGCGGGCTTCGGCGCGATGCAGCTGCTGTCGCCCGATGGCGCGCGGCCCTTCGGCGCCGGCCGCGACGGGCTGGTGCTCGGCGAGGCCTTCGCGGCGCTGCAGCTGCGCACGCGGCCCGCGCGCTGGCGCATCGCGGGCGGCGCGAACATCGTCGACGGCAGCAATCCCGCGGGCAACGAGGCGGGCGCGGTGCGCGCCGTGTGCGAGGCCGCGCTCGCGCAGGCCGGGCTGCGGCCGCGCGACATCGGCCTGGTCAAGGTGCAGGCCGCGGGCAGCCCCGGCAACGACGCGGTGGAGGCGCAGGCGCTGCGCGCGCTGTTCGATCCGCTGCCGCCGCTGGTGTCGTTCAAGACCGCGATCGGCCACACGCTCGGCGCCTCGGGCGCGGCCGAGCTGGCCTTGCTGACCGGCTGCGTCGCGCATGGTGCGTGGCCGGTGGCGACGCATGCGCCCGATGAGGCGCTGGGCCTGGCGCTGAGTGCCTCGGCGCCGCGCGGACTGCGTCATGTGCTGTTCAACGTGCTGGGCTTCGGCGGTGGCCATGCGGCGCTGGTGCTCGAGGATGCGGGGGGGGGCGCGCCATGATCGAGGGCTGGCGCGTCGTCGCGCATGTCGGTGCCGACCCCTTGGCCGAAGACTGGCACGCGCAACTGGTGCAGCGGCTCGGCTACCGGCCGCGCCGCGTCGGCGCCTGGACCGAGCTCGCGATGCATGGCGCGCTGCGCTGCATCGACGCCGCCGGCGAGGCCGCGCTGCCGGCCGGTGCGCGCCTGCGCGTCGGCAGCCGGCGCGGACCCTGGGCCGCGACCTGCACCGGGCTCGAGCAGCTCGATGCGGGGCTCACCATGCCCTTCACCTTCATGCAGAGCCAGCCCGCGCTGGCGCTGGCCGAGGTCGGCCGCTGCCTGGGCTGGCGCGGCGACGGCAGCTTCGTGCTGAACCGCGATGCGGCGCAACTGCTGCGGCTGGTGGTGCACGGCGCGGGGGCCGACGGCCTGCTGCTGGGCCAGGTCGAGGAGGCCGGTGGCGCCTTGCCGATGCGCTCGGAATGGTGGCGGCTGCTACCGGCCTGAGAGCCCGGCGGCGCGCTCAGCCCGCGATCGACCGGCGCAGGTTCTCGCGCGCGCGGACCTCGAGCAAGGCGTGCATGCGCGGCGTGGCGTAGATCGCCTCGCGGTCGAGGAAGCGTTGCAGGATCGCGCGCCGGCGCGGCAGGCGGATCTCGAGCGGCACGAAGGCGTATTCCCGCCCGACCTGCTCCTCGTACTCATCGAAGCGCGCGCGCTCGGCGCCGAGGATCGAGAGGTCGATGTCGATCAGCAGCTCGGCATCGCGGCCTTCGGGCACGGCATCGTGGCGCGTGGCCATCACGAGGTCGTGCACGCGCTGCGCCACGTCCTCGCCGGCCTCGAAGCTGCGCAGCGCCTCGAGCGCCCAGGCGGCGCTGCGTGCCTCGTTGTCGTGCGCATGCACGTCGTAGATCGCGTCGTGGAACCATAGCGCGAGCGCCACTTCGCCGGGCCGTTGCGCGGCGGCCTGCTCGCGCTCGAACCAGGCCAGGCATTCGCCGAGGTGCTGCAGCGTGTGGTAGTGGCGCTGCGGCTCGGCGTAGCGGCGCTGCAGCGCGTCGCACAGCGCATCGCGCTCGGGCGTGCCGGGTTGCGCGATGCCGAGCGCGCGCCAGGCGGCGTGCCAATTGGCCCACAGGGCCGCGCTCGACAGGGGCGTCATTGCGTGGCCCTCACTGCGGCAGCGGCATCGGTTGCCGCGGCGAGGAGGCGGGCGGCAGCGGTTGCGAGGCCGTCGGCTCGGTCGGCGTCGATTGCAGGGGCAGCGGCATCGGTTGCGCATCGAGCCTCGGCTGCGAGCGCAGCGGCGCGGGGGCCGGCGCGAGCACCGGCTGCGGCGCCGGCGCATAGCCCATCGCCGCCTTGACCTCGTTGCCGAGGTCGAGCACCGACATCGCGTAGTAGCTGCTCCAGTTGTAGCGCGTGATCACGTAGAAGTTGCGCGTGCCCGCCACGTAGGTCGGCGCGGCACTCGCGCCGTTCTGCAGTTCGATCAGCGCGAGCAGGCCGCGATGGCGCTGGCCCTCGCCATCGAGCACCGCGCCCGCGGCCACGAAGCTGTCGGCGCTGAAGCTCGGCAGGATGTCGGGTGCCAGCAGGATGTCCTTGCGCAGCCGCGACTCGTCGAAGCGCACCGGGTAGATCGCGGGCATGCCCGGCTGCCAGCCGAAGGCCTTGAAATAGCTGGCCACCGAGCCGATCACGTCGGCCGTGTTGTTGACCAGGTCGATGCGGCCGTCGCCGTCGAAGTCGACCGCGTACTTGGCGATGCTGCTCGGCATGAACTGCGGCATGCCCATCGCGCCCGCGTAGCTGCCCAGCGGCACCATCGGATCGTCGGCGGTGCGGCTCTCGGTGCTCAGGAAGCTCTCGAGTTCGCCGCGGAAGAAGGCCTGCCGTTCGGCCGCGCGAGGATGGCCCTGCGGGAAGTCGAAGGCCAGGGTGGCGAGCGCATCGATGACGCGGAAGTTGCCCATGTTGCGACCGTAGATGGTCTCCACGCCCACGATGCCCACGACGATCTCGGGCGGCACGCCGTAGGTGGCCTCGGCGCGCGCGAGCAGGTCGGCATTGGCGCGCCAGAAGCGCACGCCCGCGGCGATGCGCGTGGCATCGATGAAGCGGCTGCGGTAGACCTGCCAGTTCTTCACCGTGCCCACCGGTCCCGGCAGCATCAGCCGCGGCACGTTGGGCAGGAAGCGCGCGCCGCCGATGGTGGCGCGCACCCATTGGCGGTCCAGGCCCCGGCGCGCCGCGACCTCGTCGGCGAAGCGCATCGCGTCGTCGCGCGTGGCGTAGGGCGTGCTGCCGACCACGGCCTTGACTGCCGGGCGGGGCTGGGCCGCGGCCTGCGTGGCGAGGCCGGCGGCGCAGGCAGCGAAGAGGGCGAGGGCGGCGGCGCGGACCGGCTGGCGCCGCGGGGAGAGGGAGGATCGCATCGGCCGATTGTGCCGCCCGGCCGCGCGCGGGCCGGCGGGCGACACATGTGGTTGCGTTCAGCCGGGCTGCAGCAGTGCGGGCCCGGCCTTGCGCGCGGGCCATGGCAGGCGGCGGAACTCGGCGCGCAGCGCGGCCAGCGTCCCGGGGCCGGCCGGTGCATAGCGCTGGGCTTCGAGCTTCAGCAGCCAGTCGCGCAGCGGCGCGCTTTCATCGGTGCCGAAGAAGGCCTCGGCCAGCGCCGCCATCTGGCGCGGCGGCGCGGTGTCGGGCACGGCGAGGCCGGCTTTCGCGAGCCGCGCGCGCGCTCGGCCGAGCAGGCGCAGCCAGGGATCGTGCTGGCTGCGTTCCCACAGCGTCCAGAGCGCGCCGGCCAGGCTCGCGCCCACCAGCAGGTAGAGCAGCACGTAGGCCAGGTCCTCGAGGCTCGGCGCCTCGAAGCCGATGTTCTTCAACAGGTCGAGCTGGCGGCTCTGCGTGTAGTTGAGCACCCACTGGTTCCAGCCGTTGTTGACGGCCTCCCAGGCCGCGCGCAGGTTCTGCGCGAAGGTCGGGCTCATCGCGATGACCGCGCCCGCGAACAGGCCCGGCGGCTGCACGAGCCGCATCGACTGGCCGACCCGTCCCGGCGCCACCGCGCCCGTGGGGTCGACGCGCACCCAGCCCTTGCCGGCTTCCCAGACCTCGGCCCAGGCGTGGGCATCGCTCTGGCGCAGCACCCAGTAGTTGTCGATGCCGTTGAGTTCGCCGCCCTGGTAGCCCGTGACGATGCGCGCCGGCACGTTCATGCCGCGCATCAGCACCACGAAGGCAGAGGCGATGTGCTCGCAGAAGCCTTCCTTGCGGTCGAACCAGAACTCGTCGGCGGTGTCGTTGCCGTAGACGCCGGGCTCGAGCGTGTAGCTGTAGCCGCCGGTGCGCAGCCGCCGCAGCACCGCCTGCACGAGCGCGGGCGTGGCGGCACCGGCCAGCGCCGGGTCGGCGAGCATTTCGCGCGCGAGCGCCGCGGTGCGCGGGTTCGACGCGGGCGGCAGCGCGAGGTAGGCGCGCAGGCTGTTGGCGCTGGCGACCGGGCCGCTCTCGAAGCGCGTGTAGCTCTGGGCGCGGTAGCGCACCAGGTCCGACAGAGGCCGGTTCACGAACCATTGCAGGTCCGAACTGCCCGTGACCTCGTAGCCCGGCAGCGCGGGCGCGCGCGGCGCGGCGTCGAGCGTGAGCAGCCACGGGCGGTTGCTGGGCTCGAGCGTGACCTCGTAGCCCAGCGGCTCGCCGCTGGTGCGCAGCTCGGAGCCGCCCGCGCCGCGGCGCCAGGATGGCAGCGCGGTCCACTCGCGGCCATCGAACTGCGCGAGCACCGGGCCGCGGAAATAGAGCTGGCTCTGCGGCGGCGCGCGGTCGCCGTCGAACTTGATGCGTGCCGCCACGCGGCCGTCGAGCGCGAGCTCGGCGATGGTGCCCACGCGCATCGTGTTCGACAGCCCGCTGCGGCCTGCCATCGCATCGGTCGGCGTGCCCCACAGCGGCGCGAAGCGCGGGAACAGCAGGAACAGCGCGAACATGATCGGCGCGCCCGCGAGCGCCATCCAGCCCGCGGTGCGCGCGGCCTGTGCGAGCGGCGGCCGGCCCACCGGCATGTGGGCATTGACCAGTGCGGTCAGCAGGCCCAGCAGCGCGAGCAGCATCATGGCCGCGGTGGCGAGCGACTGCGAGTAGAAGAAGTTCGTGAGCATCGCGAAGAAGCCCAGGAAGAAGACGACGAAGGCGTCGCGGCGCGCGCGCAGTTCGAGCGTCTTGAGCGCGAGCAGGATCACGACCAGGGTGACGCCGGCGTCGCGGCCGAGCAGGGTGCGGTGGGTGGCGAAGGTGGCGGCGACTGTCACCACGAGCAGGGCGATGCGCCACCAGCGGGAGGGGAGGGGTCGGGATTGGATGGCGAGGGTGCCGCGCCAGATCAGGACTGCTGTGGTGAGGGTGGTGCACCACCAGGGGAGGGTGTCTGCCTGGGGGAGGATGATGAGGGCTATGACTGCCAGGAGAAAGAGGGTGTCTCTTGCGTCTCTTGGCAATGTGGCCATCGTGAGCTTCTTCATTGGGAGCTCTTCTTTTTTAGGCTGTTGGCCGGGACTCGCCCCGGCGGGCGAGTCACTTTCTTTTGCTTCGCCA
>NZ_JBMDKG010000032.1:0-94586 GCF_057809595.1 Variovorax sp. FG153 | reverse complement strand
TAGGTGCCGGCCGCCACGAACACCAGCTTGCGCCGATCCACCCACAGGTTCAGGTTGTTGAGGTTCTTGCTGTCGCGGTTGATCGGCGCATCGCGCTGCTCGTTGCCCTGCGCGTTGATCAGGATGTTGTTGCTCTCCATCGAGACCTTGACGCCCACCGCACCCGAGACATCGAGCTGGGCGCCCTGGCCCACCAGCGTGCGCTTCGGGGCCGCCACCACGATCTCGCCACCGGTCGCGAGGCTCAGCGACGAGCCCTGGAACTCCACCGTGCTGCCGCTCACGATCTCGATGCGCGAGAGATCGCGGCGATCGGCGATCGTGCTCAGGTTGTCGAACACGCCCGTGGCGTTGTTGACCGGCTGGCCGTCGACGAGCCTCAGTGCCGCATCGCGCTGGCTGTCCAGTGCCGTCGCGCTGTTCGTGTCGAGCAGGATGGCGGTGGTGCTGCCCTCCGCCACCGTGACCGTGCCCGTCTCGTCGCTCGCGCGGGTCGACAGGTGGATGGTGCCGCGCTTGGCCACCGTCGTGGTGGCGATCAGCACGCCCGCCTGCGTCACCGTGTGGCCGGTCAAGGTGATGTCGCCGGCGGGCGCGGTGATCAGGCCGGTGTTGACGACCGTTCCCGCGGTGCTGTCCGCATTGCGCGAGGCCGACACCTCATTGCCGGCCGTGGTCGAGCGCAGGTTGCCGTCGGTGCCCACGCCCTTGCGGATGGTGAAGCTGTCGCCCGCGGCGAGCACGGTCTGGCCCGAGGGCGTGTGGATCTGCCCGGCGTTGCGCACCTCGCTGCCCAGCAGCAGCACATAGCCGCCGCCCTGCGTGGCCGATGGCGGCGCCTGCGTGGCGATCTGCGCGCCGGCCTGCACCTCGACCTTGCCGGCCGCGCCCGTGAACGTGGGTGCCGTTCCATTGGCATCCACGTAGATGCCCTTCGTGCGGAACTGGTCGTCGGTGATGGTAGCCGCTGCCGCCACCAGGTTGCGTGTATCGGTCTGGCTGCTGCCGCTGAACACGATACCGTTGCGGTTCGCGATCAGCACCGTGCCGTCGGCCTTGATCCGGCCCTGGATCTGCGAGGGGCGCGCCTGCGGGTCGTTGACCTTGTTGAGCACCGCCCAGCTCGGGTCCTGCTTGAAGTCGACCGTGGTGTTGCGCCCGACGTTGAAGGTCTCCCAATTGAGGATCGCCTTGTCGCCGGTCTGCTGGATCGCGACGTTGGTGCGACCATCGACCTGCGATTGCACCGGCGCATTGGCGTTGAGCCAGCCGGCGGTGAGGCTGTTGGTGTCGACCTTGAGGCCGCCATCGGCCAGGCCATCGGGCACCGAGGGATCGTTGCCCGCGGCCAGCCGTGCGACCGCCTGTGCCGCCTGCTGCGCGGCGATGCCGCGTGCCGCGAGATTGAGGTTGTCGATCGAGCGGCTCAGTTGTTCGTTGGCGCGCTGCTGCTGGACCTGCGGACTGGTGAGCGTGGACGCAGGCAGGCCGTTGGGCAGACGGCCCGTCTGCATCGCATTGCCCTGGTTGAGGTTCTTCTGCGCCATCCAGCCCGTGCTGAAGGCACGCTGCGCCTGCGCGCCGCCGATGACGCTGCCCGCGGCCAGCACCAGCGCGATCGCCCGCGCCACCGGCACCAGCGCGAAGCCCTGGCTTCCTTCTCCCGTCGAATGTCGATTCCTGCTTGCGCGCCCGTGCGTGTTCATGTGGGTTCTGGTCCAAAAGATCGAGATCGACTGGCCGCGCGACTCCGATTCCTCTCGCGCGGCCGTCCGTGAACGTTGCGGCACAGGCGCTTCACGCGAGGCGGAGAGCGCCGGCCGATTCTTCTAGACGAGTGCCGATTCGCGAACCCGCAGCGAATCGATGTAAATCTTCTTCTGACGCCGAAGCTCCGCGCGCGCGGCCATGACCCGCGCTCGCTGTCTCAACTCAACAGCAGGAGCCCCGCGGGCAGCGACCTCGCGCTGAGGTCGAAGCTGCGCTGGATCTGCAGCAGCGCGGTCTCGATGTCCACGATCCGGATGCGGGCCGTGACGGTCTTGTCGCGCACCGCATCGCCGACCAGCACCACGCGCCCCGGCCTGTAGCGATTGATCTCGTCGAGCACGGCGGGCAGCGGCGCCTGCGTGAACACCATCTCGCCGCGCCGCCAGGCCAGCGCGCCGTCGACATCGGCGGCGGCGATCTCGCTGATGCTGCGGCTGTCGTACACCGCGAGCTGGCGGCGCTGGAGCTGGCGCTGGCCCGCGGGGTGTTCGATGAGCACCTGTCCCTGCAGGCAGGTGATGCGCGTGCGTCCGTCGAGGTATCGCACCTCGAACTCGGCCGCCTGCGCGCTCACGCGCCCCACCCCGGCGGTCATGCGGAAGAACTGCTGCGCGCTGGAGACGTCGACCTGTGCCTCCCCTTCCAGCAACTCCAGCCCCGCCGTTTGCGGCGAATCGCCGGTGCGGCGCAGGCTCGTGCGCGTGTTCATCGCGACGGCCACGCGCTCGTCGATCCGGACCTCGCGCTGCTCGCCCACCGCCGTGCGGTAGTCGGCATCCCATTGCGGAGCCGCCGGCCACAGGCCGAACGGCGAGTAGGCCGCGATCCCCGCGGCGGTGGCGCCGCCGATCGCCGTGCCAAGGAATGCGCGCCGGCCGACGCGCGGCCGATGCAGCGCCTTGCGGTGGTATTGGGCCACCGCGGGATTGCTGTGGAGGACGCCGCCGACGGCCGATTCCAGCAGGCGCCATTGGTGCGCCGCTTCCTGGAACGCCGACTGGTGCAGCGGATCGGCATCGCGCCAGCGCCTGAACGCCTCGGCCTCCCATTCGCTGACGCGCCCGGACGTAAGCTTGCGCACCCAGGCCTGCGCGTCCTTGAGCACATCGGGCAGCTTGCTGCAATCGTCGGAGGTGGTCATTGTTTCGTTCTCGCGGCCTTTTCGAGGCACCGGGACGGTCGAACGCGGCATCGATGTTCGCTCCCAACCTATAGACGATTGGCGAGGACCAAACCCGCGAAAAAATCTCGCATCCCTGTCAAGAAACTCTGTTATGGGTCGCGCCGAAGGCGCTCGGCGCAGTGCTCCTGGGCGGCCTTGAGCTCGCTTTCGACGGTCCGCAGCGAGATGCCGAGACGTTGGGCCACCTCGCGCTGCGGCCAATGTTCCCAGCGCACCAGGATCAGAATCTCGCGCCGGCGCGCGGGCATTTCGTCCACCGCGGCCTTCAGCCGCTCCAGCTCGGAGCGTCCTTCCGCGATGCGCGCCGGACCCGGCGCCGGGTCCGGAATCGCGAGCATGAGTTCCTGCACGTCCTCGGCCGACAGCATGCGGCTCTGGCTGCGCCGGATATCGATCGCGAGGTTGACGCCCATGCGCACCAGGTAGGCCTGCGGATTGGCGATCGGCCCCGCGATCTCGCTGTCGCGGTGCAGCCGCAGCCACACCTCGTGCAGCGTGTCGCCCGCCAGCTCCGGACTGCCCAGGTGGATCGAGAGGCTGTTCTTGATCTGGTTGTAGCACTGCACCAGCGCGCCACGAAGCATCGGAAGCACGCTGTCAGTCACGCGCGCCCTCCGTTTCGCAGGGCATGCCCGCCACGCGGTCCCGGGGCAGGATCACCAGCACCAGCGGCTGGCGAAGATCCGCGGGCGGCGCGTGCTCCATGCGCAGTCCGCCCAGCGCGCCGAGCAAGGCAGCGTCGCGCACGACATTGCCGGTCGAACGGACCAGATGCGGAAACAGCTGGCCCTCGCGATCGAGTTGCAGCCGCAACAGGGCGCGGTAGTCGCCGGGAATGGTGCGCGGATCGGCGCACAGCGCCTCGAAGACCCGCGCCTGGACCAGACCGTCGTAGCGGCGATCCAGCGCCGGGGCCTTCGGCGCGTCTTCGACCGGGCTCGCCGGAATCCGGCGCAGCACGAAAGCGCCATTGAGCTGAGGATCTGAATCGTCGGCGGCCAGCCCGGTGCCGGCCAGCAGGGCTTCGAGCGCCACGCGCGCCGGAAGGCGGCCCCTGATGGCCGCCGATGCACGGCCCGAGACCAGGGCATCGCTGAACAGCACGGTCTGGTCCGCCGTCACGGCATAGCGCTGCAACGCCGTGGCAAGCGGCTGGGCGGCAATGTCGAATTCAAGCAGACGCGACCGAGTCCTCTGGTCTTTATCGCCGGTAGCAGAAGCCAAAGCCGGTACCGAGGACATCCAAGCAGCGAGGGCGCAAATTGCGGCGCCATAGATCAGTGCCCGGACGATGTGGTGCATAACCGCCCACGCGTAACCAACCACTGGCCGGGGGGACTTTGCCAGCCAACTCCAAGACGCAGATCTGGGAGCAAGGAAACATTGGACTGGGTCAGCACGGTAACGAACACCCCATGAAACTGGGTGATCATCTCTTCTCGAAATGGCATTCTTGTGACAACAAGTGCTCAGCCCGCCAGCCGAGACCCGTGATCCAAAGGGGAGGAGCGCGACGAACACGCAAGCGAATTCGCGCGACGCACGTGACCCTGTCCCAGGTTTCCGTACCGTTCAGTAACAGAACGACCGGCATGATGAAGGCCCGAATCGGGCCAGGAGCATGTCGTGAAGAAGAGCAAGTTCACTGAGGATCAGATTGCCTTTGCGCTCAAGCAGGCGGAACTGGGCACCAGCGTCGAGGAGGTGTGCCGCAAGATGGGCATAAGCGATGCGACCTTCTATGTGTGGCGCAAGAAGTACGCAGGCGTGGGGCCATCGGAGCTGCGTCGGCTGCGCCAACTCGAAGAAGAGAACCGCAAGCTCAAGCAGATCGTGGCCGACCTGAGCCTGGACAAGGCGATGCTGCAGGCGGTGGTCGCAAAAAAGCTCTGAGGCCTTCGCAGCGCCGGGCGTTGGTGCCCGAATTGATGCAGCGTTTTGGATGCAGCCAGCGCAATGCCCTGCGCGTGGTGAAGATGTCGGCCTCGACCTACCTGTACAAGCCTGTCAAGAAGGACGAGTCGGCGCTGAAGATGCGCATCAAGGAGATCACCGACACGCGAGTGCACTACGGCTACCGCCGGGTGCACGTTCTGCTGCGCCGCGAAGGTCATACCGACAACGTCAAGCGGATCTATCGCTTGTACAGGGAAGAAGGGCTGTCGCTGCGGCTGAAGCGCCCGCGGCGCAACAAGGCCGCCAAGCTGCGCCAGCCCAAGCAATTGGCTCACGCCATCAACGAGATCTGGAGCATGGATTTCGTGGCCGACGCGCTGTTCGACGGGCGCAAGCTGCGCATGTTGACGGTGGTGGATCTGTTCACGCGCGAGTGCCTGGCCATCGAGGTCGGCCAGGGCCTCAAGGGAGAAGACGTCGTGCGCACGCTCAATGGCATCACTGCGCAGCGCGGCCTGCCGCGCACGATCAAGACTGACAACGGCAGCGAGTTCATCTCCAAGGTGATGGACAAATGGGCCTATGAGCGCGGTGTGGAACTCGACTTCAGCCGGCCAGGCAAGCCCACCGACAACGCCGCCGTGGAGAGCTTCAATGGCCGACTGCGCCAGGAGTGCCTGAACGCGCACTGGTTCTTGTCATTGGCCGACGCGCAGGCCAAGATCGGGGCTTGGCGCCAGGACTACAACGAGAGTCGCCCCCACTCTGCGCTGGGGTGGGCGACACCTGCCGATTTCGCCCGCCGTTGCTGCCTGCAGGTAGCAACGGCGATGTCAGAGGAGCCGGAAGTTTCTACTTCAGGGCGGTACTGATTCGGGTACAGGGTCAGGAGCCGGAAGTTTCTACTTCAGGGCGGTACTGATTCGGGTACAGGGTCACACGTCTCGCCTCAGCTCTACGAGCACAGCCCGCGCGTACTACGACGGATGCAGGGAGGTTCCGCCCACTGCTGATGCCGCAGAGTCAGGGCCGCCCAGGGATGCCGTTGCAATCAGCGGGGTTGCCGAAAGCCAAACCGTTGCCATCTGAGCCTTCGAGGAAGGCCTCCTTAATGGCCGTCCTCCATGGAGTGAACATCAAGACGAAGTTATGGTCGAAGATGGTGCGGCTATATGCTCCAACCACCATCAATTTGGTTAGAAAGTCTTTGATTGCCGCTCCCTTGGTTCCAGGACCGAAACCGCCGGCGTAGCACTGACTGAAGAGCAAATTGGTTGTGCCCCAGATCGGGTAGTAGTTGATGGGTATCGAGTACGCGGGGACCCAGTTAAATGGGCTCTGACGAGCCGCGCCCGAGGGCGGTGAAGGCAGAGACAACCACGTTCCGACGATGGTTGGAAGCAGCCCATCGATCCTGGCGACATGATTATTAGTGACTCCCGTGTACAAGGGGTCGGGACTAATGTATCCCAACCGGTGCATTTGGTTTCCAGCGACCGCCCCCGACATGCCAGCATCGCCGTTGACGCCAACCCAGGCATCCGGAAAACCGTCAAAGTTCTGGTCCTCCTGTGCCGGCAGGGTGGTTGGCAATGCAGTGGCAACCATCGTCTTGAAGACATTAGATACGGTAAAAAACTTGCCAGCTGGCAGGAATGGCCCGCAAGCCGCATTCAGAAAGCGCGACAACAGGTAGGTTGCACCGCTGCCTGTGGGCTCACTGCGATACACGATTTGAATCCTGTTGGTGGAACCCACGCCACCGTCATCCGCAGCGGTCGTGATTTGGTTCCAAGTGCGCGAAGCCGGTGAGAATGAGAAGATACGGCAGACCTCTGCCGTGGTCAAATTCAAGGTCGTTATGCCAACTTCCTTATACGGTAGAACGACCGAGGTTGCTATCGCTGGGACCTGAATTAAGGGCCCCCAGGTTCCAGATTGCGAATACGTTGCCAGATCCGCGCTAGTTAGAGCTGTCTCACTACCAGAGAAACTTACCGTACTGCCAGTCAGAAAGGCAGCATGCTCCGAGCCACCGAGCGCTGGACCGTAACTCCAGCTGCCAACGATTGGATCGTTTGTAATCATATCTTGATACAGCAGCAACGGAAATGTTGATCCGGTTCCGTTCACCGTCTGCGCCAGCGCGGTGCTTGCGCTGCCGAAGAGCAAGGGCAACACCAGAAACGATAGCGCTTTGCATTTCTTAAATATCTTCTTCATTTATATTCTCCATCTTTTAGTGATAGGCAAGATCACAAAGTCATCCACCATGAGATCGACTCATCCATTTTTTAACAGATTGAAACTACTGAAAAAATTGAATTGGCCACGCCTAGTCCTGTCAAATAAGGAAAAAAGGCGAAATACGAAAACAGTTGGTCATGGCTCACGCCAATGAACTTACGGCCGACCTGCAATGCCGCTGCAATCAGCAGCGTTGCCGAGAGCCAGGCCGTTCCCATCGCTGCCGGTCAGAAAGGCATCGGTGATCGCCGTCTTCCACGTGGACGGCAACGGGACAAGGTTGTGGGCCGCGAGGGCAAGGTCGAACCCACCGCTGCTGAAGCCCGACAGATAGCTCTTGAACGACGCTCCCCTCGTTCCGGCGCCGAAACCGCCGAGGTAGCACTGACCGAGCAGCAGGTTGGTGGTACCCCAGATGGGATAGGCGCCGGCGGGTATCACGTAGCCGGGAACCCAGTTCAGCGGATTCAGGCGGTTCGAGCCCGAAGGAGGCGCCGGCAGCATCGCCTGGATCGCCGGGGCCGTCGGCATGAACCCGTTGACCCTGGCAACGTGGTCGTTGGTCGCGCTCGTGTAGGCCGGATCGGGGCTGATGTAACCCAGCCGGTGAAGCTGGCTGCTCGCGAGCGACATGCCCGCATCGCCCTGCACGCCGACCCAGGCATCGGGCAACCCATCGCCGTTGGCATCCTGGGTCGGGGTCAACGTGGGCAGCGCGGTCGCCACCATCGCCTGGAACCCGCTCGATACGGTGAAGAACTTGTTGACGGGCAGGTACGGGCCGCAGGCCGCGTTCAGGAAACGCGACAGCAGGTAAGTCGTGCCGCTGCCTGCAACTTCGTTGCGGTAGACCACCTGGATCGCGCTCGCGGGCCCGGCCGCGCCATCGTCGGCGGCGGTCGCGATCTGGTTCCAGTTGCGAGCCGCCGGGCTGAACGAGAAGATGCGGCAGAGCTCGGCGGTGGTGAGGTTGAGGGTCGTGACGCCGTTTTCCTTGTACGGCAGCAGCACCGCGCCTGCCGCCACGGGCACCTGGATCACGGAGCCCCAGATGGGAGCGTTCGTGTACGTCGCGAGAATCGATGAAGTCAATGGAGACTCACCGGCCGCGAGGCTCACGGAGGCATCCGTCAGGAACGCGGCATTTTCCGACGTGCCGACGGCCGGACTGTAGGTCCAGCCTGCCGGCATGAGGTCCATGTGCAGTGGCGCCGGAAACGTGGAGCCGCGCACGGTTGCCGCTTGCGCCGAGGCGCTGCCCATGGCCCCCAGAAACACGGACATGACCAGGGAAAGCATTGCGCTTTTCACGAGAAGATTCGTCATGGGATTTCCAGTCTTTTTCATCGAGGAACCGGAACTCGGCGTCGTCTCCCGACGCATCGGTTCACCCAGGCCCGAAAAGCAGGAGATCAAAAGCAGGAGGGCGAGACGAGTGCGTTTCAGCCCCCGTCTCGCCCCACTCCGTCACGGTGGATGAGTCACCGGCCATGCAAGGGCCAATGGCTCATCCAGGTCGTTGGCTCAAACCAACTTACGGGCGGCCAGCGATGCCGGCGCAGTCGGCGGCGTTGCCGAAGGCCAGGCCGTTGCCGTCCGAACCGGTCAGGAATGCCTCGGCGATGGCCGTGTTCCACGCGGCGGGCAGCTTCACGAAGCTGTGGCCGGTAGGGCTGGTGGGACGAGGACCGGAGATGTAGCTGTCGTAGGTGCCGTCGTTGAAGTTCTGCAGGAAGTTCTTGACCGCAGCGCCGCGGGTGCCTGCGGCGAAGCCGCCGGCGTAGCACTGAGCCAGCAGCAGTTGGGTGGTGCCGTAGATCGGATAGGCACCGGTCGGAACCGCGTAGGCGGGAACCCAGTTCAGGGGGTTGGTACGAGCCGCGCCCGACGGGGGAGCCGGCAGAGCCGCTTGGATGGAAGCGGCGGTCGGCAGCAGGCTGTTGATGCGCGACACCACGGCGTTGCTGTTGCCCGTGTACGTCGGATCGGGGCTCAGGTAGCCGAGACGGTGGTTGACGGCCACGGCGGACGACATGCCCGCGCTGTTCGTCACGGGAACCCACACGTCGGGGATGCCATCGCCGTTGGCGTCTTGCGCGGCGGTCGGCGTCGTGATGGCGCTGGCCACCACAGTGCGGAACTTGTTCGACACGGTGAAGGACTTGCCGGCGGGCAGGAACGGGCCGCAGGCCGCGTTCAGGAAACGCGACAGCAGTTCGGTCGTGCCGCTGCCAGCAGCTTCGTCGCGGAACACCACCTGGATCGCATTGGTGGTGCCTGCAACGCCTTCATCGGCGACGGTGGCGACCTGATTCCAGGTGCGTGCGGCGGGGCTGAACGAGAAGATGCGGCAGATATCGGCAGTGGTCAGGTTCAGGGTCGAGACCGTCGTGGCGGCCGTGCCGTTGTTTTCCTTGTAGGGCAGCAGCACGGGGGTGGCCACGGCCGGAACCTGGATGATCGGGCCCCAGGTCGCACCGTTCGTGTACGTGGCGATGTCAGCGCTGGTGAGAGCGGAGTCGCTGCCGGCGTAGTTGAAAGTGCTGCCGGTCAGGAAGTTCGTCTTGCCCGTACCGCTGCTGCTCGAGGTGTAGGTCCAGCTACCGAGGATCGGGCCATGGCCGGCGGCCGGATCCATGATGTCCTGGTACATCACCGCCGGCAGCGAAGCGCCACCACCGGTCACGGTCTGTGCCGAAGCGGCACCGGCCGCCATTGCCACTGCGGCCACCGCAGTCAGCGCCACAAGTTTGAAGTTCACGGATTTCATGTCGTTGCTCCTAAGCAAACAGAAAAATTGAAAAACCAAATCGAACGAATAAAACTTCTCGTGTCATTCGCCAACGACCAGGGCAACCGATCTAAGGGATCCGCGCATTGGTCTCTTGGCGACAAATGAATTCTGAAAAGAGACGGTGACGCGGCATTGAAGAAAGTCCGGAACACGGGCGAGAAAGCACCCCGGTGTTCCGATGGCCGGGTCGGACACGGATCGCGAAAGATCGGTGCGCCGACGCTCGAAGCGAGCGCCCGGGACACGCGCAAGCCGTTGATTTCGCGCGCGATTCCCGGCCTGAACGACACCTTCGTAACTGCATGGCACCTGGCTTGCGATAGGCCTGCTGCCCTCGCCGGGAGCGCGGTGTTCCCGAACATTCGCGAAGCGCACCCGAGTTCGGTCCGATGCGGTGCGATATCGGCGATCGCTCCTGCGCGAATTGGAGGGGACGGAAGCAATTCCGACATTGCAATGCAGCGCCCATCGACTCGAAGGAATCCTCGAATCGACGCTCACTGCACCATCTGATTGATCTCCATGATCGGCAGCAACACCGCCAGCACGATCAGCATCACCACGCCGCCCATGCCGAGGATCATCAGGGGCTCGAGCAAGGCGGTCAGGCGCGTGGCGCGACGCTCGAGGTCGCGCGAAAGATTGGCCGCGGCGCGATCGAGCATCGGCGCCAGCGCGCCGGTCTTCTCGCCGCTGGCGACCAGGTGGATCAGGTTCGAAGGGAAGACCTTCTGCACCTTGAGCGCGGCGGCGAGCGGCGCCCCTTCCCTCACGCGCGCGGTGGTGTCGGCCGCGCAGGCCTTGAGCCGCTCGTTGCCCATGGTCTGCCGCGCGGCATCGAGCGAACGCAGCAAGGGCACGCCCGCATCCATCAGGATGGCCAAGGTGGAAGCGAAGCGCGCCGTGTTGACGCCCAGTACGTACTTGCCGAGCATGGGGGTGCGCAGCAGCACGTCATGCCAGCGCAGCCGGAACGCATCGTCGCGCAGGCGCCAGCGAAAGAATCCGACCGCGCCCCCCACCGCGAGGCCGGTGAGCACACCCCATTCGCGCACGAAGGCGCTGGCGCCCAGCATCACCTGCGTGAGCATCGGCAGTTCCTGCCGCGCCTGCGAGAAGGCGCTGACCACCTGCGGCACCACGTAGCCGAGCAGGAAGATCACGATGCACACCGAGACGAAGGCCACGACCGCCGGATAGATGAAGGCCGTGAGCATCTTGCTCTGCAGGTTGTCGCGGCTCTCGAGGTAGTCCGCGAGCCGTTCCATCACGCGCGCCAGGTCGCCCGAGTCCTCGCCGGCGCTCACCAGCGCGCGGTAGATCGCGGGAAAGTCGCGCGGCCGCTCGCCCAGCGCATCGGCCAGCCGCATGCCGCCGCGCACGTGGTTGCAGACGACGGTCAGCGACTCGGCCACCACCTTGTGTTCCGCCTGCTCGATGGTGGCCATCAAGGCCGATTCCAGCGGCAGGCGCGCGCTCAGCAGGCTCGCGAGTTCGCGCGTGGCCCAGCAGAGATCGGCCGCGCCGAGTTTCGGGCTGAACCAGGATTGGCCGCTGCCAGACCTCGTCTCCCGGACCTCGAGCGCGGTCAGGCCACGGTCGCGCAACTGGAGCCGGACCGCGCGCACGGACTCAGCATCCATCGCGCCGGATTGAACCTGGCCGGCCTGGTTGGCAGCCTCGAACTGGAAGCGCGGCATCGCCCTGCCCTAACCGTCCTCGCGCGTGACGCGCAGGATCTCGTCGGCGGTGCTGACGCCCGCCGCCACCCAGCGCTGGCCGTCCTCGCGCATGGTGCGCATGCCACTGCGGCGAGCGAGCTCGCGCATCGCATGCTCGTTGCCGCCGTCGTGGATGATCCGGCGCACCTCGTCGTCGATGACGAACAGCTCGTGGATGCCCGTGCGTCCCTTGAAGCCCGATTGATTGCAGTGGGCGCAGCCCACGGGCACCCAGCGCACGCTGCCGTCGGGCTGCGCCTCGGCGCGCTTGCACTGCGGGCACAGGCAGCGGATGAGCCGCTGCGCCAGCACGCCCAGCAGCGACGAGGACAGCAGGAAGGGCTCGATGCCCATGTCGGTCAGGCGCGTGACGGCCGAGATCGCATCGTTGGTATGCAGCGAGGCCAGCACGCCGTGCCCGGTGAGGGAGGACTGCACCGCGATCTGCGCGGTCTCGAGGTCGCGGATCTCGCCGATCATGATGTTGTCGGGGTCCTGGCGCAGCGCGGCGCGCAAGGCTGCCCCGAAGGTCATGCCGATCTTGCTGTGCACCGGAATCTGGTTGACGCCCGGCAGGTCGTACTCGACCGGGTCCTCCACCGAGAGGATGTTGCTCACGCTCTTGTCGAGCTGGCCCAGTGCCGCGTAGAGCGTGGTGGTCTTGCCGCTGCCGGTGGGGCCGGTCACGAGCACGATGCCGTGCGGCTGGCGGATCAGCTTCGTCAGCGTCTCGAGCGTGTCCGGAGCGAGGCCCAGCCGCTGCAATTGCAGGCGGCCCGCATCCTTCTCCAGCAGCCGCAGGACCGCGCGCTCGCCGTGCACGGTCGGCACGGTGGAGACCCGCACGTCGATCGGCCGGCCACCGACACGCAGGGTGATGCGGCCGTCCTGCGGGATACGCTTCTCCGCGATGTCGAGCTGCGACATGATCTTGATGCGAGAGATCAGCGCGGCATGCAGCTCCTTGCGCGGCGAGACCACGTCGCGCAAGGTGCCGTCGACGCGGTAGCGCACCACGGAGTGCGTCTCGAAGGCCTCGAAATGCACGTCGCTCGCGCCGTCGCGCGCCGCCTGCGCCAGCAGCGCGTTGATCATCCGGATCACCGGCGCGTCGTCCTGCGCATCGAGCAGGTCGGTGACGGCGGGCATGGACTGCATGAGCCGCTCGAGATCGACTTCCGACTCGGCCGCGCCCACCACGGCCGCGGCACTGCCCGTCTCGGCATAGCCCGCGGACAGCAGCGCGTCGATCTCCTCGTCCGGGACCTCGCGCCGCGCCTCGATGGCCGTCTGCCGCTGCGCCTCGGCCAGCGCCCAGCCCGGCGTGCGAACGCTGAAGACGATCTCCGCCACGTCGCCCTGGCGGCACGCGACGATGCGCTGGGCCCGGGCCCAGGTGTGCGGCAGCAGCGGCGTGGGTTGCGGCACGGCGCTCATCGGCATGTCCTCATGGCGCCACCACGATCTCCGGCCGGTAGCCGAGTTCGCGCAGCACGCCGGTGGCGGTATCGACCGAGCGCGCGTCGCGCGGCAGGTCCACGCGCACCGCGTAGCCGATGCCGCCTGGGCCGACGACGATGTACGCCGGCAGGCCGCTGATGCGCACCCGCCGCGCGACCTGCACGGCATCGTCCTGCCTCGGCACGTCGGCGATCTGCAGCACGCTCTTGTTGCTCTCGGAGCTGGCGTAGAGCACGGACGGGTCGCTGGTCACGCCGACGTTCGACGGGAGCTGGGAGCGCATCTCGGGCTCGTTCGACTCGCCTTGCGCGGGGCGCTGACGGACTTCGCTGCTGCTCTGCGTGGCGGGCGCGGGCAGCTCGCGGGTCTTGTCCCATTGCTCGGGGCGAAGGTCCAGCTTGGGCGACCGCCCGGCCACCGGCAGGTCGCTCGGCGGCAGGATCGAGGCCGCCATGTCGGGCAGCACCAGGTGCTTGCCGGGCTGCACCCGGCTCTGCTGGGTGCGCATGAAGTTGTAGCGGTCCTGGGTGAGGCCGCGCCCGGCGTTGGCGTCGCGGATGACATAGGGCCGCAGGAAGATCATCAGGTTGGTCTTCGCGCGCTGCCGCTTGTCGTAGCGGAACAGGTTGCCGAGGACCGGAATGCCCCCGATGCCCGGCACCGATTCGACCGTGGTGTTGACGCTGTCTTCCAGCAGGCCGCCGAGCACCATGATCTGGCCGTCGTCGAGCAGCACGCTGGTGTCCAGCGCCCGCTTGTTGGTGACCACGCCCGCGATGCCGGAGTTCTGGTCGTCGATGCTCGAGACCTCCTGGTAGATGTCGAGCTTGACCGTGCCGCCCTCGGAGATCTGCGGCCGGATCTTGAGCTGCAGCCCGATGTCCTCGCGCGTCACGGTCTGGAACGGGTTGTCCGAGCCGCCGCCGCCGGGCGTGATGTACTGGCCGCTGACGAAGGGCACGGTCTTGCCCACGATGATCGAGGCCGCCTCGTTGTCGAGCGTCATGATGTTCGGCGTCGAGAGGATGTTGGCGCCGCCCTTGGTCTGCAGCGCGCGCGCCAGCAACTGGAGGTTCAGGATCTCGGCCCCGCCAGGCAGCTTCACGGTGCCGTCGACGATGCCCAGGCTGATGCCCTGCGGCAGCCGGTCGATGGTGTTGGTCGCGCTGTTGTTGAGCGCCGCGCCGCCGCCCAGGTTGGTGCCGCCGAGGAAGCGGCCGTTGTTGCGCATCCACTGGATGCCGAGTTGCGCCGCATCCTGTTCGGTCACCTCCACGATCAGGCTCTCGACCAGCACCTGCGCGCGCCGCTGGTCCAGCGAGTCGATGACGCGCCGGATGCTGCGGTACATGGGCTCGGGCGCGGCAATGATGAGTGCGTTGGTGGTGGCATCGGCCTGCACGGTCACGCCGTTGGCCGAGAACGCGGTGCCGGTGGTGCCGGCGCCCGCGTTGCCCTGCTGCGATCCACCGGCGGCGCCACCGCCGGCCGCGCCGAAGCGGGTGCTGCCGCCGCTGCGGCTCCCACTGCCGCCGGCGCCGGTGCCGCCATTGGTGCCGGAACCGCCGGCGCCCGTGCGGTTCGCCGCGTCCGTGCCGGTCCCGGCACCGCCCACCATGCCGCCCGCGCCGAGCGTGGCGCGCACGTTGTCGCCGCCGCTGCCCAGTGCCGTGCCGCCCGAGTCGCCGGTGAGCAGCCCGCGCAGCACGCCCGAGAGATAGCTCGCGCGCGCATTGCGCAGATACACCACGTGAAGGTTGCCCGGATCGTCCTGCGCGTTGTCGAGCTTGGCGACCAGGTCGCGCGCGAGCGAGGTACGCGCGGGGCTGCTCGAACGGATGATCACGCTGTTGGAGCGCGGGTCGGCCAGCACCACGATGTCGCGCTTTCCCTCGCCGCTGCCGCCCTGCAGCAGCTCGTTGGCCAGCGCCGCGATGTCCACGGCCACGCCGTTGCGGACCTTGACCACGTCGGTGTCGAGCGAGGTCGGCGTGTCGATGCTCTCGACGATGCGCGCGATGCGCTCCAGGTTGTCGACGTAGTCGGTGATGACCAGCGTGTTGTTCGCCGGATAGGCGGTGATGCTGTTCTCGGGCGCGATCATCGGCTTGAGCACGGGGATCAGCGCCTCGGCGTTCTCGTAGGCCAGCCTGAAGGTGCGGGTCGCGATGCCGCCGCCCGGCGCGCTCGCGTTGACGGCGCCGCCCTGCAGCTTGGCGTCGGCGACCGGCACCACGCGGCTCACCTTGCCCACGTCCACGATGGTGAAGCCCCGCATGCGCAGGGCCGAGTTCAGCATGTCGTAGGCGGTGGCGGCCGGAATCTCGCCGTCGGACACCAGGGTGATCTGGCCCTTGACGCGCGGGTCCATGAGGAAATTCCGGCCCAGGAACTTCGACAGGGCCGAGATCACGGACTGGATGTCCGCGTCGACGAAGTTCATCGTCGCCCTGTCGTCGCTGCCGCGCGCGGGCATGACCGGCACCGGTGCGCGCCGCTCGGGGCCGGTCGAACGCGCGGCGCGCCCGGTGTTGGCGGAGGGGGCCGGCGCAACAGGCCTGGCCGATACCGGCGGCGGCGCGGGCGATACCGGTACCGCGCTCGCGGCGGCGGTGCTTGCCGCGCTCGGAACATAGGTGCCCTCGCGGAACAACGATTCGTCGGGCGCGGTCGTCGCGCATCCAGCCGCCGCCAGGCAGCACACCAGCGTGCAGCGCCTCCCGATCCGCCACGCGTGGGCATGCATCATGATCCCTTCCCCGATTGCTGTTGGGGGATCAGCGTCGCCTCGACGCCGAACCCGTTTCCATCGTCCGCCGGCCCCTTGCCGTCGGATCGCTGCAGCGTGACCTGCTGCACCTTCAGTCCCAGCGGCGCCGGCGCACCGAGCAGCCAGTCGGTCGCGCGCGACGAATCGCCGCCCGTGAATACCAGCCGCAGGGTCGCATCGACTTCCCGCAATTCGTAGGCTCCGGCCAGGCCGGCGGCCTCCAGGCTGGCGCGCACGCGCTCGGCCGGTCCCAGCGACGAGTCGCCAGGCACCGCGCTCGCGTTCGTGTCGGCCAGCACCTCCTTCAACGCCGCGGCCTGCGAGCGCAGCTTGGGCAATGCCTCGTCCCAGTGCGCGAGCGTGTCGAGCGCGGGCTTCGTGAACGCCAGCCAGACGAGCGCCGCCAGCACGACGGCCACCATCGCCGCGACCTGCAGGCGTTCGCGCGGCGAGAACCCCTGCCAGAGGCCTTGGGCACGCGCCACGAGCGGCAGCAGCAGGGCCCGGGGTCTTGCGAGCCAGGGGCGCCATGCCGTCCGCACCGCGGTCCAACGCGCGTTCATCTCGATGCCCCCGCCGCGCTGGCGGCGCGCGGCTCGACCGCGCCCGCCTGGATGCGCAGGCCGCCCGGCTCGGCCGCCAGCGCAAGGCCATGTTGCAGCGCCCTGTCCTGCAGCGACTTCATCTCGTCCGCGCTCGGCGCGGCGCCGTCACGCCATCGGACCTCGAGCCGGTCGTCGCGGAATTCCAGGCGCTGCACCTGGCCCTTCGCCTGTGTCAGCAGGCCGGTGGAAGCCCGCATCAGCGCGGCGAAGCTTCCCGCCTCGGGGCTGCCCGCGGCCGCTCCGGCGCGTCGCGCATCGCGCAACTGGCGTGCCTGCTGCAGCGGGTTGAGGATGACCGGCACTTCGGGATAGGCCGCCTTGACCTGGGCCGCCATCTGCCGCGTCAGCGTCTGGCCCTGCGCGGCGATCCGCGCGGCGTAGAGGTTGAGGCCCACGAGCCAGACCGCGAGGGCCGCCGCGGTCCAGCCGGCGAGCGGAAGCAGCCAGGGGCGTCGAGTGCCGGCCTGCGCCGCATGGCCCACGGGCAATGACCAGCGCCATCCGCTGCCGCCCATCGACTGCCCATCTTCCGCGGGCGTATCGGCCGCCAGCAGACGCAGCGGCCGCGCTTCGGGAAGATGCGGCGTCACTCTGGCCTCGATCTGCGCAGCGTCGACGCGGCCCTGCGGAAGCGGACGGGCGATGCCCTCTTCCACGCCCGTGCGCGCGATCACCCAATCGTCGACGATCGTTGCGGCGACCGCGTCGTCGAGCCCGTCCTCGGGGGCTGGCAGGAACGCGGGAGGAGGCAGTACCGCATTCACGACCACGCCATGGTCCTTCAGCGCCTGCACGAGCCGCGCGAGGACATGGGCGCCCATCCAGGCCACCGGCACCCGCCCCTCGGCATTGCGCGCCCCGAAGCCCACCGCGAGATCGCTCGCCGGGCCCAGCGCCAGCAACTCGATGGCCCCGAGCACCGCGATGCGCTGGCGCCTGGGCGCGAGCGGCGGTAGCTCGACCTGCGCCATCGAGACATCGGCCGGATGCAGGCAGGCCTCGACATGCCTGGGCTGGAAGCGGCGGGCCACCGCCGGCAGGCCGTCGAGCAGCTCGGCCTGCCAGGCACCCTCGCCCGATCGCCAGGCGCATCGCAAGGGCGAGGACTCGAGGTCCCGTGCGCGCGGCAGCATCAGCCGAAGGGTATCGACGCGCCTCATCTCATGCCCCTTCCCTCAGCCACACCACGCGCGGGAGGCTCTCCTTGTCGTCGTGCACGAGCGCCTGCATCAGCAACGTGGTGCGCGGCACCCGCAGCGCGCTCGACACGCGGAACCAATAGCTGGAGATGCCCACGCGCAGGCGGCGGCCGGCGAACTCCGGCATCTGCAGCCTGTTCGCGAAGTCCGCGCGGTTGATGAACCACTGGCCCTCGTCGCGCGTGCGCACCAGGGCCCGGGCACGATCGAGCGACAGGCCGGGAACCCAGGCCGCCAGCACCTCGGCCGTGGCCGTGTTGATGTTGATCCAGGTGCGTTGCGGCAGCACTGTGACGTAGGGCTTCAGGCGCGCGACGGTGTCGGCGCTCAGGCCCGGCGTGCCGAGCAGGTCCTCGAGCACGCGCAGGCGCGGCGCCTGTTCCCGCAGGGGCAGGTTCTCGATCCCGAGCCGTTGCGCGAGGCTCTCCGCCGCAGCCGCGTCCTCGGGCGCGTGATTTGTGGGCGGCTGTGCTTCGACCAGGCTGAAGATCACGCGCCGGGCGACGCGGCCCGCCTGCTCCGGCGACACGCCGGCCAGCGCGCACAACCGCAGGAAAGCCGTGCTCTCGGCGATGTCAATCCGGCCGGCGTCCATGAGATTGCGCAGGTTGAACTTGGCCTGCTCGTCGGCGATCTCGGTGAACACCAGCGCCGGCGCGCCTTCGAGTTCGCCGAGGTCCTCCCCGTTGACCGGCCGGCTCCAGAGGCCGTCGGGCCGCGTGGCGGGATCGCGCTGGGCCTCCATGCGCAGCACGCGTTGCGCGCGGGAGATTTCGCTGCGCAGCAGCCATGACGCCTGCGCGCGGGTCTGCTCCGTCTGCGCGGCCCGGATGACCGCGCTCTGCCTGCCGAGCAGCGCCGCGGCAAGCACCGCGATCACGGCCACCACCAGCAGCACGCTGACGACGGCCATCCCCTTCGCGGGATGGCGCGGTTCGGCGCGGCAAGGTCTCTTCGCGCCCGAAGGGCGCATCGCGGGAGCACGCATGGCCGCGCCTAGAGCTGCCAGGAGCCGATGTCCGCGTTGGCCTTCTCTCCGCCGGGCTCGCCGTCCGCTCCGAGCGAGAACAGGTCGATCTCGCCGTTGGTGCCGGGGTTGAGGTACTGGTACGGCTTGCCCCAGGGGTCGTTCGGAAGCCGCTCGAGGTAGTTGCGCCAGTTCGAGGGGATCTTGCCGGCGGTGGGCTTCTCCACCAGCGCGCGCAGCCCCTGGCTGGCGGACGGATATTCGCCGTTGTCGAGCCGGTAGAGCTTGAGCGCCTGCATGATCGAGCCGACGTCCTGCCGGGCCGCCGTGGCCCGCGCCTGGTCCGGGCGCGCCATCAGGTTGGGCACGATCAGCGCGGCCAGCACGCCCATGATGACCAGCACCACCATCAGCTCGATCAGCGTGAACGCCTGCTGCTGCCACGGCCTCGGGTGCTTCTGTGCGAGGTTCCCTGAAGCCATGTTGCGCTCTCCAAAATCAGTGCCGGGTAAGGCTGGAAATGATCGCAAGCCTGCGTGTCAGCTTGATGGTGCAAGTTCGGGAGGATTCGCGTCGGCGCTGGCCGGTGCGCGGCGTTCCGGCGCGCTGCATGCGGAATCCACCCGAGCATCGATCACGAATCTGTCATCTGCCGAAGGCCGTCTCGATCGCCCGCGCGATCCGCTTCAGCCGCTCAGCGTGCGTTCGTCGCGCTCGCGCGGCGCACGCTCCCGCAGGCTGGCCGGCGGCAGCCGCGGCGCGTCGTCGCGGTGCGCCATCAGCGCGTGCAGCAGGCCCCGGTTGATCTTGAATTCCTCCGTGTCCGTGCTCAGCAGGGCATCGCTGGTCAGGCAGCGGTGCACGATGTCGATCACGCGCGGATGCGCGCTTGCGATGTTGATGTCGTGGGCAAAGGCCTGAAGCTCGGGCAGCGGCTCCGAGCGCAGCATGTAGCCCACGAACCAGCGCCACAGCATGTTGTAGCGCAGCCCCTCGCACACGCCCTTCGGATCGGCCAGCGAGTAGGCGATCTGCAGCAGCCATGCGCGCGTGATCATGCGCGCGTCCATGCCGCTTCGGCACTGCAGCGTGATCTCGTTCATCAGCACGCCTTCGTAGGCCAGGATGCTGTCGACCACTTCCTTCAGCGCCACGAGCGGATGGTTCTCGGGAACGAAGGACTTCAGGTAGTCGACCTCCATCCACAGCGGATGCGACACGATCCAGACCCAGGGCACGCCATAGCGGTCGATGGGAACCGGATTCCTCCTGGCGATCTCCACGTGCCTGGAAAGCTCCTTGTCCAGTGTCTGCATCGAGACGCTCTTGACCGAATCAAGCGCGTCGTTGGATCTGGGTTTGTCTTTCTTCATTCATGTCCTCCATCCGCCTCGCACGTGGACGCGCCACGCGCCGCGCGCGCTCCGGCCACGGCACAGGCCACAACCTTCTAGACGAGTTTCGGCCCGCAAACCCGCAGCCGAAGTCTCGAATGCCTTTCGTTCCGTGACGCTCGTGTTCCGTCGAGGCGTGACATGCGCCACAACGCTGCCGCGTCCTCGCGCGAAAGCATCGCGATGCAATGCGAAAGTTCGTGCATCGTCGATGTGCGTGTCTGGCGCGAACGCCGTCCGCGCGCGCTCAAGGCTTTCGAACGATGCCCGGTGGTCCGCGCTCGGGCAGCGTCGGCGCGGCGAAGCGGGACAGCACACCGTCGTGGCTGATCGTGACCGCATCGGATGCGATCGACGCGAGGATCACGTTGCGCAGCAGCGTCTCGCCCGCGACGAAAGCCCGGGGCGGCGCGCCGTTGATCGCGAGCACGGCCACCGCGCGCTCACGCCGGTACATGAGGCCGATCACGTTGACATCGACGCGCACCTGGCCCGGGCCGAGCCAGGCCGCCACGACCTGCGTGGCGGGGTCCGTCGGAAGCACCGTGGCCGCTTTCTCGACCGGTGCGGCGGCGGGACGCAGTTGCTGCAGCCTGTAGCCCCAGAAGCCGGCGGCCGCGACGACCGCGGCCAGTCCTGCCGCGTGCATCGCGCTCGCCGGCGGTACGGGGATCGACCATTTCCATCGTGCGTGCATCCCGCGGCTCCCTTGCGAATTCGTGTGCCGGAAGACCGCGTGCCGCGCGCTCCCGGAAAGAGAGCCAGTGATAACAGAGGCATGTTGGAGATTCATGTCAACGCCACATTCGATGCCTAGGATGGCGCGCTCACCGCAGAGGAGTTGCCGTCTTCCATGCCACGACGGATCGCCCCATGAGTACTTCCTTCCGCCAGCGCGGCCTCTCCCTGATCGAGGTGATGATCGTGATGGTCATCATCGGCATCGCGACGGCCGCGATCTCGCTCAGCGCGGCGCCCGATCCGGCCGAACCGCTGAAGCTCGACGCGCGCGAACTCGCGCTGCGCCTGAGCACGGCGCAGCACGAGGTGCGCGCCGATGGGCGGGTGGTGGCCTGGGAGGCACGCGGCGATGGCTACCAGTTCGTGCGCGGCACCTGGACGAACGCGCCCGGCAGCGTCGTTCCCATGGTCTCCACCGCGGGCGAGCTCGATCGCTTCGCGCGCGACGAGGCACTGCGTCCCCGCCGATGGCGCGCGGGCATGGTCGAGGTGACGCCCGCATCGCCGTTGCTGCTGACCTCCGAATGGGTCGGCGCCCCGCTCTCGCTCAAGCTGCGCAGCGGTGCCTACACGGCGACCATCGTGCGCGACGCCACCGGCGCGTTCCGGGTGCAATGAGGCGCGGCCATGCATCGCGATGACTCCGGTTTCACGCTGATCGAGGTGCTGGTCGCGCTCGCCATCATCAGCATCGCGCTCGCGGCCTTCGTGCGGCTCACGAGCCAGACCGCCACCAACCTCGGCGAGGTCGAGCGGCGCTCGCTCGCGATGCTCTCGGCGCAGAACAGCCTGGCCGAGCTGCAGATCAGCTCGCTCCCTTCGGCCGGGCTGCGGCAGGTGGCCTGCCCGCAAGCCGGCAAGCCCTTCGTCTGCCGCGTGCGGATCGGGCCGCCGCTCGGCGATGGCACGCGTGCCGTCTCGGTCGACGTCTATCCCGGCATCGACAGCGACCGGCGGCTGGCCAGCCTGCAGTCCAGCCTGCCGGAGCGGCGGCGATGAGAAGCAGCAAACGCTCCGCACCGCGGGATGCCGTCGCGGGCTTCACCCTGATCGAGGTCATGATCGCGATCGTGATCATGGCGGTGCTCAGCCTGATCGCCTGGCGAGGCCTCGACAGCATGAGCCGCGCCAACGTGCAACTGCAGGAGCGCAGCGAGGACACGGCGCAGCTGATGCGCACGCTGCAGCAGCTTCAGCGCGACCTCGCGTGGCGCACCACGATCGAGTTGCCGGCTTCCGGCATGGAGGCGCAGGCCCGGGACGGCGCGCCGTCGACGGCGGACGGCAGGCCGCAGGCCGTGGTCCGGCTGCTGCCGCCGGGCATGGAGGCGCGCCGCCCGGACCAGGGATCGCTGCTGATCGAGTTCGTGCGCGCGGCTCCGGCGGCGCCCGGGCGCTGGCAGCGCGTGCAGTGGTGGCTGCAGTCGGGCACGCTGTACCGCGCCGTGGGCGCGGCCGCCGCGGCGTACCCGCTCCCCGGGCCCGAGGCCGCGGACCGCGTCGCGGTGCTCCAGGGCCTGGTCTCGTTCGAGCTGCGGGCCTGGGAGCCCGGGCAGGGATGGCGAGCCCTGCCCGCGGCGGTGCAGGCACGTTCGCCGGCTTCCGGCCTCGAGATCGTGCTGGGCGCGCGGCGCAATGGCGGCCCGGTGCTGCATTACCGGCAGGTGGTCGCGCTCGATTGAGCCCCGCTTCGAGGCCGCGGACCTGGCGCTTCGCCGCCCAGCCGCGGCACCTTCGACAGCGCCGGCACCGCCGCCCGCTGGCTACGATAGCGCGATGGACCTCAGGCAACTCCGCTATTTCGTCGCGCTCGCGACCCAGCAGCACTACGGCAAGGCGGCGGGCATCCTGCACGTGACGCAGCCGGCGCTGAGCCGGCAGATCCGGCTGCTCGAGGAGGAACTGGGCGTCCAGCTGTTCGAGCGCCACGCGCGCGGCGCGGCGCCGACCGACGAGGCACGGCTGCTGCTCGAGAGGGCGCTGTTCCTGCTGCGCTACGTCGACCAGATCAAGTCCGACCTGCTGGCCCGGCAGCGGGAGCCTCGCGGGCCGGTCGCCATCGGACTCTCGCCCGGTCTCGCGCAGCAGCTCACGGTGCTGCTGACCAAGGCGGTGCTCCAGTACCTTCCCGAGGTGAGGCTGCGCTTCATCGAGGGCTTCGCGCCTTCGCTGCAGACCATGCTGGCGCAGGGCGAGGTCGACATCGCGCTGCTGATCGAGCCCGTCGAGCGATCGAACCTCAGCAGCATGCCGCTGCTCAAGGAACAGATCTGCCTGATCGGCCTGCCCGACGACCAGCGCCTGCGCAAGCCGAAAGTCAAGATGCGCGATCTGGCCGGCGTGCCGCTGATCATGACCGGGCTCGTCAAGTCGGGTGTGCGGCTCGAACTCGAGGCAGCCGCCGCGCGCGCCAAGCTCGAACTTCATCGCGTGGTCGAGGTCGAGACCGCCGAGGTGGCGCGCCGCCTCGTGCTCGACGGCGTCGGGCTCACGGCCCACTTCGCGGCGGCGGTCCAGGAGGACCTGGCGGCATCGCGGCTGCGCGCCGTTCCCATCGAGGGCCTGTTCCTGCATCGCGTGCTGGCGCGCGCCGCGGACCGGCCCGCGTCGCGCGCCACCGAAGGCGTGATGGGCGTGCTGCGCATGGTGATCGAGCGGCACGTGCGCGAAGGCAAGTGGCCGCACGCGCAGCTGTCCTGAGGCGGGGCCGACCGATGCCGCTTCGTTATGAGGGCGGTCAGAAAATTCACTTGGACCCGCGCCGCGCGCGTCCCTAATCTTGCGCCGTCCGCTGCCGCCACCGCCCACCGGGTGGCGCGCCGGACTTCACAAGAACGGAGACAAGCAGATGGCATGTGATCGAAGAACATTCCTCGGGGCCGCCGCGGCCGCCACTTTCGCGCCGGCGCTGGTGCGGGCGCAGGAGCAGCCGCTTCGCATCGTGGTTCCCTTCTCGGCGGGCAGCGGCACGGACGTGACCGCGCGTGTGCTGGGCGATGCGATCGTCAAGAGCAGCGGGCGCACCGTCATCGTCGACAACAAACCCGGCGCCGGCACGGTGCTCGGCTCGGTCGACGTGGCGCGCTCGCGCCCCGACGGCAACACCGTGCTCTACACCACGGGCGGCTACACCACCAGCGCGGTGCTGATCAAGAAGCTGCCCTTCGATCCGGTCGCGGACCTGCTGCCCATCACGCGGCTGGCGCTGTCCTCGGGCTTCGCGCTGCTGGTCGGCGAGAAGTCGCCGTACCGCTCGCTCGCGGAGTTCGTGGCGGCCGCCAAGGCCAGGCCGGGCCAGCTGAGCTTCGGCTCCTCGGGCGTGGGCAACACCACGCACGTGATGGGCGTGTTCTTCGGCAAGGGCGTGGGCGTGGACCTGCTGCACGTGCCGTTCAAGGGCTCGCCGACCAACGACCTGCTGGCGGGCACGGTCGACTGCGCCTTCCTCGCGCCGTCGACCGCGGGCTCGCAGATCCGCGCGGGCCGCCTGCGCGCGCTCGGGATCTCGGGCGGCCGGCGCTCGGCGCTGCTGCCCGAGGTCGCGACCTTCGCCGAACAGGGCTTCACGGTCGAGGACATCCCGGCCTGGTCGGGCCTGCTCGGTCCCGGAAAGATGGCGCCCGACGCGGTGCATGCGCTGCACGACACCATCGTCAAGGCGGCACGCACGCCCGCGCTGATCGCCTACATGCGCGACAACGGCGACGAGCCCGACCTGATGCCGCCCGAACCGTTCAGAGCCTATGTCACGGCCGAGATCGGGCGCTACCGCCGGCTGCTGCCGCCACTCGACATCCAGATCGGCTAGGAGCTGCCATGCCCGAATTCGTCGACCTCGGCGACGTCCGCACCGCCTTCGAGGTGGCGGGGGAAGGACCGCCGCTGCTGATGCTGCATGGCGCCGAAGGCAGCCGCCGGCAGTTCGCGCGCATCCTGCCGGCGCTGAGCGACCGCTACACCGTGATCCGCTACGACCAGCGCGACTGCGGCGACACGTCCGGCCCCGAGCGGGCACCGACGCTGATCGATCTCGCCGACGATGCGATGCAACTGCTCGAGGCCCTCGGGCACGCGAGCGCCTTCGTGTTCGGCACCTCGTTCGGCGGCAGGGTCGCGCAGGCCTTCGCGGTGCGCCATGCAAAGGCCGTGCGCCGGCTCGTGCTGGCGAGCACCTGGCCCCTGCCCGTCTCGCTCGCGCAGGCCAACGCCGAGGTGGCGCGCGAGATCGGCGTGCTGCGCGCGCAGTTGCCCGCGAGCGCCGAGCAGCTCGCGGCGCTGTTCTTTCCCGCGCCCTTCCTGGCCGAGCATCCTGTCTTCAGGGCGCATTTCGCTTCGGCACCCGCGCGCTCCGCACGCTCCGATCGCCGCGCCGCCGTGGTCGGCGATCAGCCCGCGCTCGCGCTGTCGCAGATCGATCGGCCCACGCTGCTCGTCGCGGGCGAACTCGATCGCGTGGTGCCGGCCGCGCTCACGCTATCGCTGGCGCAGCACATCCGCGACACGCGCTCGGTGCTGCTGCCCGGCGTGGGCCACCTGGGCACGGCCCAGGCCCCCGAGGCGCTCGCATTGCATCTGCGCGAGTTCCTGGCGTGAACCACGTTTTCTTTTCCATTCCCCTGTTCCGCGCCCCAGGGCGCATGGAGTCTTCGTTCGATGATTGATGTACCGGTCCTCGTCGTCGGTGGCGGTCCCGCGGGCCTCACCGCATCCCTGTATCTGTCGCTGTTCGGCATCGAGTCGCTGCTGGTCGAGCGTCATCCGGGCACCGCGATCCTTCCCAAGGCGCGGGCCCTCAATGCCCGCACCATGGAGATGTATCGCCAGATCGACCTGGAGGACGCCATCCGCGCCGTCGCCATGCCCGATCGCTTCGGCGGCACCATCCTCTGGTCCGAGAGCCTGGCCGGCCGCGAGATCAAGCGGCTGCATCCAGGCCGCGGATCGGCGGCCAACCAGGCCTTGTCGATCGCCGGCAACTGCGGCTGCTCGCAGGACATCCTCGAGCCGGTGCTGCGCCAGCGGGCCGAGGCGGCCGGTCCCGGCAGGCTTCGCTTCGGCACCGCGCTGCGCGAACTGAATTGCGACGCCGACGGCGTGACCGCCACCATCGAGGATGCCGAGGGCCGCGGCGAACAGGTGCGCGCGCGCTACCTGATCGCCGCCGACGGCTCGCAGAGCCGCATCCGGCAGCAGCTCGGGATCGGGCGCCGCGGCGAAGCCGATGTCTACGACAGCATCAACATCCACCTGCGTGCCGACCTCACGCCGTGGATCGCGGAGCGCCCGGCGGCGCTGTACCTGATCGAGCAGCCGGAATTGCGCGGCACCTTCCTGACGATCAACGGCAGCGATCGCTGGGGCTTCCTGGTCACCTCGCTGTCGCACTACGGCTTCACGCCCGAGCAGTTCACGCCCGCGTTCAGCACCGAGATCGTGCGCCGCGCGGTGGATGTAGCCGACCTCGCCGTCGAGGTCCTCGGCGTCAGCGCCTGGAAGGCTTCCGCGATGGTGGCCGAGCGCTACCGCGCGGGGCCGGTGTTCCTGGCCGGCGATGCCGCGCACGAGATGCCGCCGACCGGTGGCTTCGGCCTCAACACCGGCGTGCAGGATGCGCAGAACCTCGCATGGAAGCTGGCTGCGGTGCTGCGCGGCGAGGCCGGCGACGCGCTGCTCGACAGCTACGATGCCGAGCGCCGCCCGGTCGGCGAGGCCGTCACCCACACCAGCCTGCTCAACGCGCTGTCGATGGGGCGCACGGCGCGGCAGACCGAGGCCGTGCTGCCGCGCAAGGAGTTCCTCAACGAGATCGGCCTGGTGTTCGGCGCGCGCTACGCATCGCGCGCGGTCGTGTCGCAGGAAGAGCCCGCGCCGGTCGCGGATGCGATCGAGGCCTATGTGCCGAGCGCCACGCCCGGCTGCCGCGCGCCGCATGTCGCGCTGCGCAAGGCTTCGCGGAAGCTCTCGACCACCGACCTGCTGGGCCGGGGCTTCGTGCTGCTCACCGCGCCCGCGGGCTCGGCCTGGCGGGGCGCCGCGGACCGGCTCGAAGGGCCCCGTGTCGCCAATGCCGTCATCGGCGACGAGATCCGCGAGGAGGATGGTGGCGACTGGCTCGCGGCCTATGGCCTGCGCGAGGACGGCGCGGTCCTCGTGCGGCCCGACGGCCATGTGGCCTGGCGCTCGCCATCGGGCGCCGACGACCCGAAGGCCGCGCTGCAGGAGGTCATGAACGCCATCCTGTGCCGCGGCGCGGCGGCGCCCGGGAGCGCCGCATGAGCATGGAAGTCAGCGCCATCCATCACTTCACGGTCGGCTGCGCGGTCGAAGACCTGCCCGCGCTGCGCGACTTCTACGTGGGCACGCTGGGGCTGAAGGAGGGGCACCGCCCCGCGCTGCGTCATCCGGGCTACTGGCTGTATGCCGACGGGCACGCGATCGTGCATCTCAACGCGCTGCGGACGGTGTCGCCGCCGCGGGAGTGCGGCCCCTTCGATCACGTGGCCCTGAAGGCGCGCGGCCTCGAAGCCACGCGGCAGGCGCTGCGCGCGGCGAAGGTGCCCTTCAGCGAAACGCCGCTGACCGGGACTTCGCTGCACCAGGTCTTCCTCAGCGATCCGCTCGGGCTCAAGGTCGAGTTGAATTTCGATCTGGATCTCGAGGCCGGGTAGCCCGCTCCCGGCCATCGGCCTCCTGCCTGCGGGCGCCGCAGGCAGGGTTCGAACATGGGCTCAGCCCGGCGGCAACTCCAGGTCATGCACGATCTGCCCCGCCCCCATCGTGTTCACCGCCTCCGCCGGCACTTCCATCAGCACACGGCTGCGCTCGCCCGTGAAATGGATGGTGATGTGCTGCACCGGCCGCTTGCGCCGGTCGTGCAGCAGCCGCACCAGGCGCACCAGCGGCGCGCCGAGGTCCACGCGCAGGAGGCCGGCGAGCACGGGGTCGGCCGCGACGGCGGTCACCTCCTGGATCACGCGACCGAACTTGATGCCCTCGGCCATCAGGATCTCGAACAGGGCGCGCTTCTGCAACTCGGTGGCGGTCACGTTGCGCCCCACCTCCTGTGGCACCCAGGCATCGGTGACCATCATCGGCGTACCGTGCGCCGAACGCAGCCGCACCGCATGAACCGCGACGGCACCCGCCTCCAGCTGCAACTGCTGCGCCACCGTCGCCGGCGCCGGCGCGGTCTCGACCTTGAGCACGGTCACTTCGGTCTCGCGCGCCTGCCGGCCCAGCGATTCGATCAGGCCGAACGAGGGCTGCGGGCGCTGCGCGCGCGGCACGGCGCGCACGAAGGTGCCGCGGCCCGGCCGCTTCTCGACCAGCCCCAGGTGCTCCAGGTCCGACACGGCGCGCCGCACGGTGATGCGCGAGACGTCGAACTGGGCGCACAGCGCGTCCTCGGCCGGGATGAGTTCGCCCACGCCGTAGGCGCCCCGGGCGATCTGGTCGCGCAGCACCATGAAGAGCTGCCGGTGCAGCGCGGTGCCGGGTTCGCGGCGCAGTTGGGAAGGATTCGGTGTGTCCATGGAGAGCAGTGCTTCGGCCGCGCGGGCCGCCCGCGCGTTCGGCCGATTGTGCCCGCCCATTCAGGCATACCCTAACAACGTCGAAAGGTTATAGCATTATGATGTCATCACTAAATCACTTCGACGCCCTGTTCCATGACCACCGCCCACGACCTGCGCCAGCTGCTCTCCCGTCCCGAACTCGTCGTCGCCCCCGGCGCCTATGACGGCATGACCGCGAAGATGGTCGAGGCGGCCGGCTTCGCCTGCGTCTACATGACCGGCGCCGGCGCCTCGGCCGCGCGCGGCTTTCCAGACTACGGCCTGCTGTCGATGAACGAGATGGCCGAGGCCGCGGGCGTGCTGGCGCGCTCGGTCGGCGTGCCGGTCATCGCCGATGCCGACACCGGCTACGGCAACGAGCTCAACGTGACGCGCACCGTGCGCGAGTACGAGATGCGCGGGGTGGCCGGGCTGCACATCGAGGACCAGGTCGCGCCCAAGCGCTGCGGCCACCTCGACGGTAAGGAGGTGATTCCGCGCGACCAGTTCGTCGCCAAGATCCGCGCCGCCCTCGCCGCCCGGCACGACCCGGCCTTCCTGGTGATCGCGCGCACCGATGCGCGCGCGATGCTCGGGCTCGACGAGGCGGTGGAACGCGCGCGCGAGGCGCTGGCCGCCGGCGCCGACATGGTGTTCGTCGAGGCCGCGCAGTCGATGGAGGAACTGGCCGCGATCCCGCGGCGGGTCGAGGGCCCGTGCCTGCTCAACATCGTGCGCGGTGGCAAGACGCCCGACCTCGACCTCGCGACGGCGCAGCAGATGGGCTATCGCCTCGCGATCCTGCCGAGCCTGCTGATCGGCGCCGCGGCCTCGGCCTGCGAACAGGCGCTGTCGGCCCTGCGCAGCACGGGCCAGCCGCCGAGCTCGGCGCATGCGCCCGGCGTGGCCGAACGCTTCCGGCGCCTGGGCGCCGCGGAGTGGGATGCGCTGCGCACGCGCTTCCAGGCGGCGGAATGACGGCCATGACGACACCCTCCGCCACCGCGCCGCGCACGCTGTTCGACAAGGTCTGGGACGCGCACGTGGTCCAGCCCCTGCCCGACGGCTGGGACCTGCTGCACATCGACCGCCACCTGCTGCACGACCTCTCGGGCACCGCCGGCCTGCGCGAGCTGGCCGAGCGCGGCCTGCCGGTGCGCAATCCCGAGCTGGCCTTCGCCACGCCCGACCATGCCGTCTCGAGCGCGCCGGGCCGCACCGGCCAGAGCTTCGCGGGCGGCGTGCATCTGTACCAGGGCCTCAAGCTGCTGACGCGCGGCGCCGGCATCCGCCTGTTCGACCTGGGCCAGCCCGGCCAGGGCATCGTGCATGTGATGGGACCGGAACTCGGCATCGTGCAGCCCGGCATGACGCTGATCTGCGGCGACAGCCACACCTGCACCAACGGCGCCCTCGGTGCGATCGCCTTCGGCGTGGGTTCTTCGGAGGTCACGCATGCGCTCGCGAGCCAGACGCTGGTGCTGCGCCGGCCGCGCACCCTGCGCGTGCACTTCGACGGACTGCCGGGTGCCGGCGTGGGCGCCAAGGACCTCGCGCTCGCGATGATCGCCCGGCTCGGCGCCAGCGCGGGCACGGGCTTCGCGGTGGAGTACGCCGGCGAGGCGGTGCGTGCGATGGAGATCGAGCAGCGCATGACGCTGTGCAATCTCTCGATCGAACTGGGCGCGCGCATCGGCATGGTGGCGCCCGACGCGAAGACCGAGGCCTATCTGCGCGGACGCGACTTCGCGCCGCCCGAGGCGCGCTTCGCCGAAGCGGCTGCGTATTGGCGCGGCCTTCCGAGCGACCCCGGTGCGGTCTACGCGCGCGAAGCGCGGGTCGACGCGAGCGCCGTGGCGCCCACGCTGACCTGGGGCACGAGCCCGGAGCATGCGATCGCCATCGACGCGCGCATCCCCGATCCCGCCGATGCCACCGACGCCTCGCAGCGCCAGGCCTGGCAGGGCGCGCTCGACTACATGGGGCTCGCGGCCGGCGCGCCGCTGCAGGGCCAGCGCGTGGACCGCGTGTTCATCGGCTCGTGCACCAACTCCCGGCTGTCGGACCTGCGCGAGGCCGCGGCGCTGCTGCGCGGCCGTCGCGTGGCCTCGCATGTGCGGGCCTGGGTGGTGCCGGGTTCGGAGAACGTCAAGCGCGCGGCCGAGCGCGAAGGCCTGGACCGGCTGTTCCGCGAAGCCGGCTTCGAATGGCGCGAGCCGGGCTGCAGCATGTGCGTGGCCGCCAATGGCGAGCAGGCCGCACCGGGCGAGCGCGTGGTCTCGACCTCGAACCGCAACTTCGTCGGCCGCCAGGGCCCGGGTGCGCGCACCCACCTCGCCAGCCCGGCCAGCGCCGTCGCGGCCGCGCTGGCCGGTGCCATCGCCGATCCACGGAGCCTCTGAACATGCAGCCCTTCACCCTCCGGCGCGGCGCCGCGGCGCCGCTTTCCATCGACAACGTCGACACCGACCTGATCGTGCGCATCGAGCGCCTCACCAGCCTCGCGCGCGGCGAGCTCGGCCCGTGGGCCTTCGAGGCCCTGCGCTTTCGCGCCGACGGCGGCGAAGACCCGGACTTCGTGCTCAACCAGCCGCGCTGGCGCGAGGCACCGATCCTGGTGGCCGGCCGCAACTTCGGCTGCGGATCGTCGCGCGAGGGCGCCGTGTGGGCGCTGCTGGCGCGCGGCATCCGCTGCGTGATCGCCGAGAGCTTCGGCGACATCTTCCACGCCAACTGCTTCCAGAACGGCGTGCTGCCGATCCGCCTCGCGCCCTCCGAACTCGCGCGCGCCCATGCGGCCTGCAGCGCCGAAGGGCCGTGGCAGGTCGACCTGCGCACGCAATGCATCACGCTGCCCGACGGCGCCGAACTGCCCTTCGAGGTCGATCCGCTGCGCCGCGAAGCCCTGCTCGAAGGGCTGGACGACATCGGCCGCACGCTCAAGCTGCGCGGCGCCGTCGATGCCTGGCAGGCGCGCGACCGCGCGGCCCGCCCCTGGGCCTGGCCGGCGGCTGCCGTGCCGCAATCCTGACCACCGGAGACCGCCTCTCATGTTCGACACATCCCTTCGCTCGCTGTCGCGCCGCTGGCTGCCCGCGCTCTGCGCGGCCTGCGGCCTCGGCGCCGCCTCGGCCCAGGCCCAGACCGCCTGGGCGCCGCAACGCCCGGTCACGCTGGTCGTGCCCTACAACCCCGGCGGCGGCACCGACGCCACCGCGCGCGCCGTCGCGAGCCGGCTGTCGGTGCTGTGGAAGCAGCCGGTGCTGGTCGAGAACCTCGGCGGCGCCGACGGCCTGATCGGCACCCGGCGCGTGATCGAGGCCGCGCCCGACGGCTACACGCTGCTGTTCCAGGTGCCCTCGCTGCTGCTGATGAAGTACCAGCGCAGCCTCAAGGCGATCGATCCCGTGACCCGGCTCACGCCCGTGACCGCGGTGGCGACCTCGCCGACCGCGCTGGTGATGACGGCCACCCTGCCCTTCAAGACCCTGCCCGAGCTCATCGCCCATTGCCGCACCAGGCCCTGCAACGCGGGCAGCGGAGAGAACAGCTCCAAGGTGCGGGCACAGAAGTTCGCGGCCGATTACCAGCTGCGCGACCTCGCGGTCGTCAACTACAAGGGCACCTCGCCGATCGTGGGCGACCTGGTCTCGGGCAATCTCACGATGGCCTTCACCGGCATCACGGCCGCGATGCCGCTGCACAAGGCCGGGCGCGTGCGCATCCTCGTGACCAACGGCGAACGGCGCGCGCAGGCGCTGCCCGAGATGCCGACCAGCCTCGAGGCCGGCTGGCCCGACTCCTATTCGGTGACCTGGTACGGCGTGTTCGCGCCCAAGGGAACGCCGAGCGCGATCGCGCGCGCCATCGCCGATGCCACGCGCGAAGCCGGCAAGGACGCCCATGTGCGCGAGGCGCTGGCGGTCGCGGGGGCGGAGCCGGCCTTCACGAGCCCGGCCGACTTCGAGACCATGATCCGCGAGGACGATGCGCGCCTCGCTGCGCTGGTCAAGCGCTTCCCGCTCGAGGACTGAGGCGATGCAAGTCATGGGCGAACAGGTCGGCGTGGCGTGCACCGTGCTGCGCGGCGGCACCAGCAAGGGCCTCTACTTCAACGCCGCCGACCTGCCGCCCGCGGGCGCGCGGCGCGACCGCCTGCTGATGGCGCTGCTCGGCGCGCACGACCTGCTGCAGATCGACGGCCTCGGCGGCTCGCGGCTGGTCACGGCCAAGCTCGCGATCGTCGGGCCACCCACGCATCCCGAGGCCGACGTGGACTACACCTACGGCATCGTGCCGCCGGGCGAGGGCCGCGTGGTCTTCACGAGCAACTGCGGCAACATCTCGGCGGGCGTGGGGCCGTTCGCGATCGATGCGGGGCTGGTGCCCGCCGAAGGCCCGGTGGCGCGCGTGCGCATCCACAACACGAACACCGGCAAGCTGCTGGTGGCGCATGTGCCCGTGGCCGACGGCCATGCGCGCGTGCACGGCGACTTCGCGATTCCCGGCGTGCCCGGCACCGGCGCACGGATCTTCATGGACTACCGCGCCACCATCGGCGCCAAGACCGGCCGCGGCATGCCCACGGGCCGCGCGCGCGACGAGATCGCGCTCGACGATGGGCGGCGCTTCGAGGTCAGCCTCTGCGACGTCGGCAATCCCTGCGTCTTCGTCGCGGCCGATGCCCTGGGTCTCTCGGGCACCGAGCTGCCGAACGCGATCGATGCCGATGCCGCGCTGCTGTCGACCTTGAAGGCCCTGCGTGCGCGCGCGGCCGCCCTGCTCGGCCTGTGCGACCACTGGCGCGAGGCCGACAGCGTGTCGCCCGCGCTGCCGCTGGTCGTGATCGTCGCGCCGCCCACCGCCTATGCCGATGCGCAGGGCCGCGCCGTGACGGCCGCGCAGGTCGACCTGTGCGCGCGGCTGGTGTTCTACGGCCGCTGCCACGAGAGCATGGCGGGCACCGGCGCGATCTGCACCGCGGCCTGCGCGAGCGTCGAGGGCTCGGTGGTGCATGCGGCGGCACGCTGCGCCAGCGAACGCGTCGTGCCCGACAGCCTGCACATCGGCCATCCGCTCGGCGCGATGCGTGTCGACGTGCAGGGGCGCTGCGAGGCTTCGCGGCCATTGGCCTTCGAGGCGCTGGGCTTCGCACGCACGGCGCGCCGCCTGATGGACGGCACGGCCTGGGTGCCGCGGTCGGTGCTGGACCCGGCCTGAGCCCTCGTCGATTCCCCCAACAACATTCCAAAGGAGACTTCATGCAACCCGATTCCTCCCGCCGCCGCTTCCTCGGGCAGTGCGCGGCCGCGGCCACCGCCGCCTCGCTTGCTCCCTCGTTCGCATGGGCGCAGGGCGACACCTATCCCTCGCGGCCGATCCGCATCGTCGTTGGCTACCCACCCGGACAGACCGTGGACACCGGCGCGCGCGCCCTGTCGATCGCGCTCGCGGACATCCTCGGCAAGCCGGTGTTCGTCGACAACAAGGCAGGTGCCAACGGCATCCTCGGCGCGCAGGACGTGCGCAACGCGGCACCCGACGGCTACACGCTGCTGCTGGGCACCTCGGGCCAGCTGGCGATCAATCCCTCGATCTATGCCAAGCCCGGCTACGACCCGGTCAAGGACTTCGCGCCCGTCATGCTCAACGGCGTGGGCCGGCTCTACGTGGTGGTGCCCGCCGCGTCGCCGTTCAACACGCTGGCCGACCTCGTGGCCTATGCCAAGGCCCATCCGGGCAAGCTCAACTACGGATCGGGCGGGCGCGGCATCACGGCCAACCTCGCGATGGAGATGCTCAAGAAGGCGGCCGGCGCCGATATCGTGCACGTGCCCTACAAGGGCTCGTCGGCCGCGCTCACCGACCTCATCGGCAGCCAGATCGACGTGATGATGGACGCGGGCGGGCTGGTGCTGCCGCAGGTGCGCCAGGGCAAGCTCAAGGTGCTGGGCGTGTCGAGCAAGGGCCGCTACAAGGAGCTGCCGCAGGTTCCCACCATCGCCGAGCAGGGCTATTCAGGCTTCGAGGTCGCGTCGTGGACCGCCGTGCTGGCCCCGGCCGGCACGCCGCCCGCCGTGGTCGAGAAGCTCAACAAGGCGCTGCTCCAGGCGCAGCGCCGCCCCGACGTGATCCGCTCGGCCGAGACCTCGGGCAGCGAGCTCGAGGGCGGGTCGCCCGAGCAGCTCAAGGCCTTCCTGGTGGCCGAGAACCGCAAGTGGGGCGAGGCCGCGCGTGCCGCGGGCGTCACGCCGGAGTGAGCCATGGTGCATGACGACTCGAGCACCTTCGGCGAACAGCATGGCGTGCCCTGCGTGCTGATGCGCGGCGGCACCAGCAAGGCGCTGTTCTTCCACCTGCGCCACGTGCCGCCGCCGGGCCCGGCGCGCGACGCCTTCCTCAAGCGCGCCATGGGCACGCCCGACCCGCTGCAGATCGACGGCATGGGCGGCTCGCGGCTGGTCACGTCCAAGGTGGCGCTGATCGGTCCGTCGACGCGGCCCGATGCCGATGTCGACTACACCTTCGCGCAGTGCGACGTGGAGCGCGACCTGATCGGCTACGACGCCAACTGCGGCAACATCTCCTCGGCCGTGGGGCCGTTCGCGGTCGACGAGGGGCTGGTCGAGGCGGTCGAGCCGCTGACCGTGGTGCGCATCCACAACACGAACACGGGCACCGTGCTGGTCGCACGCGTGCAGGTGCGCGACGGCAAGGCGCGCGTGACGGGCGACTGCGCCATCGCGGGCGTGCCGGGCACCGGGGCCGAGATCCTCATGGACTACACCGACACGCGCGGTGCCAAGACGGGCCGCCTGTTGCCGACGGGCCAGCCGGTCGACGCGATCGCGCTGGAGGACGGACGCGAGGTGCGGGTCTCGATCGTCGATGCGGCCACGCCCTGCGTCTTCATCGCGGCCGAGTCGCTCGGGCTCCACGGCGACGAGCTGCCGCCCGCGATCGGCGGCGACCGCGCGCTGATCGAGACCATCGGCGAGATCCAGGCCAGGGCCGGCGAGCGCATCGGGCTCTACGCGCATTGGCGGGACGTGCATCTGCCGGGCCTGCCGCTGGCCGTGATCGTGGCACCGGCCGGGCACGAGGACAGCGATCTGCGCGCGCGCCTCGTGTTCCTCGGCAAGTGCCACGACAGCATGGCGGGCACGGGGTCGATCTGCACCGCGGCGGCCTCGCGCGTTTCGGGCACGCTGGTCCATGCGGCCGCGGGCGACCGGCTGCGTGGCGAGGTGCTGCGCATCGGTCATCCGCTGGGCGTGATGGCGGTCAAGGTCGTCGCGCAGCCCGGTGCGGCGCTGCCTCAGTTCACGGCGCTGGGCCTTCAGCGCACGGCGCGACGCTTGATGGAGGGCGTGGTCTACGTGCCGGCCGAAACGGCGTGAACGCCGTGCTCAGGCGCCGTCCGGCAGCTGCGCGAGGCCCGCGTGCTCGCGCGCATACCGCGTCGGCGGCAGCCCGACGTGCCGCGCGAACGCGCTGCTGAAGGTGTTCGCGGCGTTGTAGCCCACGCGCTGTGCGATCTCGGCCACGCTGCCCGCGTTGCGTCGCAGCAGGTCCTTCGCGAGCGCCATGCGCCAGGCCAGCAGGTACTCCATCGGTGCCACGCCGACCGTGCGGCCGAAGCGCTCGAAGAAGGTCGAGCGCGAGAGCGCGGCCTCGTGCGCGAGTTCGGCCACCGTCCAGTCCTGCGCCGGGCGTTCGTGCATCGCGCGGATCGCGGCCGCGAGCCGCGGCTCGGCGAGGCCGCGCGCCAGCCCCGACGAGGCATTGGTTCCGCCGGTGGAGCGCAGCGCCTCGATCAGCAGCAGTTCCAGCAGCCGCGCCAGCACGAGCTCGCGCGCGGGCCGCTGCTCGCGCGACTCCTCGCGCACGAACTGCACCAGCATCGCGAGCCGCTCCTCGCCGCGCACGTGCACGAATTGCGGCAGCAGCGACACCAGCAGCGAGGCATCGGGCGAATCGAAGCTGCAGTGGCCCGCGAGCATGCGCAGGTCGATCGCACCCCGTGCATCGCCGACCCTGAATTCGCCGTTGCCCAGCGGCACCGGCGGCGCGGTTTGCACGCCCGGCGGTGGCGGCTCGAGGCTGGAGAGCGCGATGTGCCGGGCGGCGGGCACCAGCACGAAGTCGCCCGATTGCAGCTCGAGCGCCTCGCCCCCGTCGACCGCGAGGCGGCAGCCGCCCTCGAGGATCACGCAGTAGAAGGGTTCGCCCGCATCGGAGCGCTCGATGCGCCAGGGGCTGGCGCCGAACACGCGCTTGGAGAAGCGCGCGCTCGGCCGCAGCAGCATGACCACTTCGGCCAGGGGATCCACCATGTTCGGACGATTCCTGATGAGACTCGGACTCGGGATCGTAGCAAGTCCGGCCCTGGCGACCTATCGTCAGGCATCGATCACTCCCTTTCTCATCAAGGATCTCCATGACCCGGACCGTTCTCATCACCGGCTGCTCCTCGGGCTTCGGCCTCGAAACCGCGCGTTATTTCCTGGACCGCGACTGGCAGGTCGTCGCGACCATGCGCACCCCGCGCACCGACCTGCTGCCCGCATCGCCGCGCCTGCGCGTGCTCGCGCTCGACGTCACCGATCCACGCAGCATCGCGCATGCCGTGGAAGCCGCCGGCCCCATCGACGTGCTCGTCAACAACGCGGGCTTCGGCGCGGCCTCGCCGGCCGAGCTCACGCCGCTGGCCACCGTGCGCCAGCTCTTCGAGACCAACACCTTCGGCACCCTCGCGCTGATGCAGGCGGTGCTGCCCCAGTTCCGGCAGCGCCGCGCGGGCGTGGTGGTCAACGTCACCTCGAGCGTGACGCTGAAGGCGCTGCCGCTGATCGCGGCCTACCGCGCGAGCAAGATGGCGGTCAATGCCTTCACCGAGTCGATGGCGATCGAGCTCGAGCCGCTGGGCGTGCGGCTGCGGCTGGTGCTGCCGGGCCGCTCGCCCGAGACGCGTTTCGGCGACAACGCACGCGCGCACATGGCGGGCTTCGATCACGAGGACTATGCGGAGCTCGCGCGGAAAGTCTTCGCGGAATTCCAGGACACGTCCGCCCCGACCACCCATGCGCTCGACGTCGCCGAGGCCGTGTGGCGCGCGGCCACCGATCCCGCGGCGCCGATGCGCATCCCGGCCGGCGCCGATGCCGTCGCATGGGCGGCCGAGGCGCGCTGAGCCATACCCGTTCGGCGCACAGGCCGATTCGCGAGGCATCGCGCAAGCGGCTGCTATCCTCGGCGCGCTCCATGCATCGTGCATCGAGACTCGCCGAGGACGACTTCGGCGCTGACGCACACCGAGGGACGGCCCTGCAACCTTGTCGAGGTGTTGCCATGGCCGAACTCCTTCGGGTCCTGCGGACCCTGCATCGAACGCTGCACGCGCAGCCGATGCCGCGCCCCCTCCTCTTTCGCTGCATCGCAGTCACGCCCGGCCTAGTGCGGCTCGGCTATCGCCTGCGACCGTCGCGGGCTTGCGCGCATCGGCGAGGTGCCCGGTGATCGGCGCCGGCGGCTGGATGGGGCTGGTGCTCGCGGCGGGCATCGGCTATGCCGCCTGGGCGGCGAAACGCGATGGATGCGAGCAACGCGACGTCAAGGCGTTGCGTATCGGCAGCGGGCTCTGCCTGTTCGCGGCGGCGGTCGTCACCGCGCTGGAACTGCTGCTGGCGGCGGACTGAGACGGGCCGGCCCGCGCTCAATTCGGCGGCGGGGTCTTCAGGAACTGCGGATTGCGCCGTGCCTTCGTGGCCTGTTCGAAGCCGTAGGCGATCGACAGCAGCTTCGGTTCGCTCCAGCGCGTGCCGACGAGATGGATCCAGGTCGGCATGCCGCGGCTGTCCATGCCGGCGGGCACCGAGATGGCGGGGTAGCCCGCCATGGCACCGCTGCGCCCCGGCGTGAGGATGGCATCCACGCCGTTGGCCTGCAGCACGCGGTCGATCTCGGCCGCGACGCGCGCCTTCTGCTCCCGCGCCTTCCGTTCGTAGGTGGCCTCGTCGGCCTTCAGCAACCGGACGGCTTCGTCGATCGATCGCTGCGGATAGGGCTTGCCCCCGGGATCGAGGGGCGCGGTCTTGTTGAAGGCCTGGAGTTCCTCGATGGTCTTGACGGGAATGCCGCGCCGGGTGGCGAGGTAGGCATTCAGTTCACGGCCGAAGTAGTACGACAGCAGTGTCGTTTCCTCGGGCGCGGATTCATCGGGCAGGTCCACCTCCACCACGATGGCGCCCGCATTTCGCATGGCATCGATGGCCTTGGGAAAGTCCGGGAACAGCATCGCGCCGATGCTCGAGAGGAAGACCGAGGGATAGCCGACGCGCCGGCCCTCGAGCCCGCCGGACCGCAGGAACTGCGTGTAGTCCACCGCGTGGGTCCGTGCATCGGCGGTGGCTGCATCCTTCGGATCGCTGGCCGCCATCGCCGAGAGCAGGATCGCCGCGTCGCGCACCGTGCGTGCCATGGGGCCCGCCGTGTCCTGCGTGCTCGCGAGCGGAACGATGCCGGTCCTGCTGACCAGGCCGAGCGTGGGCCGGATCCCGACGATGCCGTTGGTCGCCGCCGGGCAAAGGATCGAGCCCTCGGTTTCGGTGGCGACCGCGAGGGGCGCGAAGCCCGCGGCCACCACCACGGCCGAGCCCGCGCTCGACCCGCAGGGGCTCTGGTCGAGCACATGGGGGTTCGCGGTCTGCCCGCCCCGCCCGCTCCAGCCGGCGTCCAGTGCGCTGTCGCGATAGCCGGCCCATTCGCTGAGGTTCGCCTTGCCCAGGATGACCGCGCCGGCATCGCGCAGCCGGCTGGCGACGAAGGCATCGCGGGTCGCGGGCTGTCCCACCATGGCCAGCGATCCCGCCGAGGTCTGCATCCGGTCGCCGGTGTCGATGTTGTCCTTGAGGAACAGCGGGATGCCGTGCAGCGGACCGCGCGACTTGCCGCTCGCGCGCTCCGCATCGAGTTGCTCGGCGATGGCCAGCGCATCGGGATTGAGCTCGATGACGGCGTTGAGGGTGGGCCCGCGCTTGTCGAGCATGTCGACGCGCTTCAGCAGGTAGGCCACCATGTCCCGCGAAGTGGCGCCCTGCGCCGCCTTCTCGGCGAGGCCCGCGATGTCGGCGTACTCGATGCCTTCGAGCGAGGGTGGGACCACGGCGGGGCCGACCGGTGCGACAGGCACCACGGATTCGACGCCGGTGCCATCGGTCGTCGCAGGCGGCGCCGCGGCGAACGGCGCGATCCTGGCGCCATCCCCACCGCCGCACGCCCAGAGCACGAGGCCGCAGAGCAGCACGCAACCGATCCTCGCGGCCGACACGACGCGGCGCGGACGAACATCATTCTTCACTTTCACTCCTTGTGGATCGTGGGGAAACGAGGCGAGGGTCGCGGCACGCGGCGGCGACCTCAAGGCTTGCAGTTCGCATCGGTAGCTGGCGGGATCACCGGCGCGATGGTTCCGGGCCCGATGGCCGCTGGCAGGATGCGGGTGCTGCCTCCGTCGCCACCGCCGCAGGCGCTGAGCACGAGGCAAAGAAGCAGCGCGCACGCGCGCCGCGCAAGGATCGCGGATTGGATCGGCATGAGGACTCCCTGTGTCTGGAACGAAACGCCAGCCCTCAGGCCGCGGGTTGCCCGGACGCGCAGGGCTGCGGCGCATCCTTGGCCAGCACTTCGAGGAAGACCGCGTCGGGCGGTCCGGCCCTGCCCTTCTGGTTGATGCCCTGCACGTAGAGCAGGTGCTTGCCCGGCATGAAGGCCGAGGTGTCGATCACGCCCGACACCTTGACCCTGGGCCCCGCGCCGAAGGCCGTGTCGGCGGTGGTGCGCAGCGGGATCGCCCGGGCCGCGCCGTCCCAGGGCGGCGTGTTGATGTAGGCGTTGGCGGCCTGGATGGGCTGCGGGTCGTGCCGGGTGACCGGCAGCCTGCTGTCGCCCTCGGCGTAGAGGTAGCGATCGTCGTCGATCGTCGCGGTCAGCGTGACGGACTCGCCCTGCCGCACCGTGGCCGCCGACAGCTGGATGTCGGCGGCGTCCGGCCCCAGCGGAAGCTGGTAGGGCGCCTTCAGCGTGCGGGCCGCATAGCGCAGCGAGGCCACGTTCTTCGGGAAGGTGTTCTGCTCGAATTCCTCGCAGGGCTCGTAGAACGAGGTGCCGAGCTCGATCGTGAACGAAGGCGCCCCGAGCTCGCCATAGAAGGTGTCGGTGGTCGTGCCGTCGGTGTCGTAGTCGATGATCTGCTTGGCGGCGTAGCCGTTGTACCAGGCGAGGCGCTGCGCGAAGGCCGCCATGCCGTCGTCGTTCGCCGTCTTGGAATCGCCGCGCAGCGACTCGCGCCGGATGCCCCATGGCCACAGCACCAGCTGCGAGAAGCTGTGGATGTCGAGGTACAGGCCCTCGTAGTCGCCGGGCGCGCCGGTCGCGAAGTCGTCGGCCGCGGCCGTCCTTCGGTCGCGCAGCAGGCCGCCCGTGAAGTTGCCGTCCTGCTGGCGCGTGCCCGCGACGTACCTGACGATGGCGGCGGTCTCGGGCTCCGACGCGGCGGAAGGGCCCCGGAAAGTCTGTTCGCAGGCATCGCCGCTGGATCCCGCGCCGTTGGTGCTGTTCCAGCCGAACGGGAAATTCCGGTTCAGGTCCACGCCCGATTCGATGGGGTCCGTGAACCGGGACAGGAACGGGTCGTCGGATGTCTTGCAATAGCCCTCCACGAGATTGACGTTCTTGCGCCATCCCGAGCCGAAACTCTGCGGCACGGCCTGCTCCGCGAGCTTCCGACCATCGGGATTCGCATGCAGGATGAAGTGGAACTCGTTGTGATCGAGCAGCCAGGTGGCCGTGGGATCGATGCCATGGTTCTTCACGAGCCATTCGGTGAAGCGAGTGGAGATCTCGGCCGGCGTGTATTCGCGCGCATGGATCGACGAGGTGGTGACCATGCGCGGCACGGTCCTCTCCTGGATGCGATCCTGGTTGCCGATGACGACGGCGCGCAGCGGATTGCCCTTGCTGTCGGGCAGCAGGTCGAAGTCGATCAGGCTGACGACGCTTTGTGGCAGGTACTTGATCAGCACGTTGCGAAACGACAGCAGCTGCGTCTGCACCCAGGTCTGCCCCACGGGCGCGACGCGGACCAGCTTCGGATAGCGCGCGGCCAGCGCGTCGATGTCGAGATTGGCCTGCTCGACCGTGCGGTAGCAGGCGGCATTGCCTTCGAACGGCGGATCGCCGGGCTTGCCCAGCTTCAGCAGTTGCTGCCGCTGCTGCTGGAAGCCGCGGATCCTCTCGGAGCCTTCCACGTCGATCTCGACCGCATAGCCCAGGCTGCGCAGCCGTTCGACGCCGCGCGAGTCGAGTTCCGTCGCGAGGGTCTTGCCGACCTTGTCGACCCGCATGTGATCGATCCAGCGCGACAGGCGCTGGATGTCCTCGCGCGACGCATAGGGCACGCGCACCGACCAGATGCGGCCCTGCTCGAGCTGCGCTGGCGGTGTGGCCGGGGGGTCGACGGTGCCCTGCGCGATCGCGGGTGGCGCGAGCTGTGCGAGCACGATCAGCCCGCAGAGCGCGAGACGAAGACGCGGGCGCCGAGGCGCCGTATGAAGACCGGGTGTCATGTGGGTTGTCCTGTGCTGCATTCCATGAAGTCCACCGACCCGGCCCGCTGTTCGGCAGGCCAGGTCGGCACCGTCGCGAAGGGCATCGGCAACTCGCGTCCACACGGGTCCTCGACGGGACCGTGTATTTGTGATGGATGGCGCATGGACGCGCGGGTGCGTTCCCTCCCTGTTCCGCACCCGAAGCAGGCTCACTGCGTGAGCAATGCCTGCTGGCGAAAAAGAATAAGGGCTCGAGCGTCCGAGCGAAACAGCCGCTCGTCCTTATTCTTTCGAGAAAGTCGGCGCGTCAGTCGCGCAGCCTCGGCAGCAGCGCGAGAAAGGCCTTGAGCAGCGGCGACTCGTCCGACTTGCGCCAGACCACCAGCGTGTCGACATGCGTCTTCTCGCCCTTGAGCGGACGGAACACCACGCCCTCGCGATGCAGCGCCTTCACGCAGGCCGGCACCAGCGCGACGCCCACGCCGCCCGAGACCAGGCTCACGATGGTGTTCATCTGGCGCGCCGGAAACATGCGCGGGCTGAAGCCGCGCCGCATGCAGGTGGCGACGATGGCGTCGAACATCTGCGGCCCGATGTGGCGCTCGAAGCCCAGGAAGCGTTCGCTCGCGAAGCGCTCGAGCGCCACGCTGCCGGGCCGCGCGAGCGCATGCGTCTCGGGCAGCGCGAGGATCAGCGTGTCCTTCTGCACCAGTCGCGAGTCCAGCGTCGGCGGCATCTCGGCCGGCTGCAGGATCAGGCCGATGTCGAGCCGGCCCGACTGCACGTCGGCCAGGATCTGCTCGGTGATGCCCTCGCGCAGCGCGATGCTCGCGTTGGGATGGTTCTCGTTGAAGTCGCGCAGCACCTGCGGCAGGAAGGTGTAGGCCGGCAGGCTGATGAAGCCGACCGCGATCGAGCCCTTGAGGCCGGCCGCCGCGTCCTTCGCATGGCGGCGCAGGCTCTCCATGCCGCCGAGCACGGCGCGCGCGTCGCGCAGGGCCTCCTCGCCCGCGCGCGTGATCGCGATGCGGCGCGAGCTGCGCTCGAACAGCGCGACGCCCAGTTCCTCCTCCAGCTCCTTGATCGCGAGGCTCACCGGCGGTTGCGAGAGATTGAGGCGCTCGGCGGCGCGGCCGAAGTGCAGTTCCTCGGCGACGGCGACCAGGCAGCGCAGGTGGCGGAGTTCCATCGATCTGAATCCTGTATTGATCGATCTGAATTGTAGATTTGTTGCTATGGATCAGCGCTCCTAGACTCCGCGGCCATGCGCCGGCCCTACCCCCTGCCGCGCAGTCAGGAGACAAAGTGAACAAGCAGTCGACGACGGCCCTGCCACGAGCAAGGACCGTGGTCCACCCTGGGCCCAGCGGCCCCGTGAGGATCAACCACATGCGTGCCGACCATGGTCGGCACTTCCGGCTTTCGCTGCCCGCGGGCCGCACCCTGCACGAGGGCCTGGTCGAGGCCCTGGCGCGCGAGGCGGTGCACAGCGCCTCGATGACGCTGCTCGGCGGCGACCTCGAGAGCCTGAGCTTCTGCATGGCCCTGCCCGACCCCTCGGGCCGCGTGCTCGCCACCTACGGCGCGCCGGTGCCGCTGCGCGGCGCGCGGCTGATCTTCGGCAATGCCACGCTGGGCCGCTCGGCGTCGAACGCGCCGCTGGTCCATTGCCATGGCGCCTTCTGCGAGGCGGACGGCGCGGTGCGCGGCGGCCACATCCTCTGCGACCGCAGCGTGGTCGGCCGCGTGCCGGTCACGGTGCTCGTGACCGCGCTCGACAGCTTCGAGCTGCGCGTGGCCTACGACGAGGAAACGCGCATGCCGCTGATGCGCCCCGAGGCGAGGGCCGGTCATGTCTGAAGTCCACCGGATCGAACGCGGCCGCATGGGCCGCGTGGCCTACGCACGCATCGGACCCAACGAAGACCTGATGCAGGGCGTCGAGAAGCTCTGCGTGGCCCAGGGCTTTCGCCATGCCTTCGTGCGCGGCGCGCTCGGCAGCCTGATCGACGCCTGCCTCGAGCGCCCCGACGGCGCCTGCCAGGTGATCCGCGGCCCGGCCATCGAGGTCGTGAGCCTGGCCGGCGAAGTGCGCCGGCAGCCCGACGGCAGCCTGCGCTCGGCCCTCACCGGCGTGGTCGCCGACACCGAGGGCCGGGTCTACGGCGGGCCCTTCGTGGCCGGCGCCAACACCGTGTGCGTCACCTTCGAGGTCACGCTCGAAGAGTGGCTGCCCGCCGACGACGACAACTGATTTCGACAACTGCAGGACTCCCATGACAGACACCTCCTCCTCCCGGCGCGTCGCCGTCGTCACCGGCGGCGCGCGCGGCATCGGCCTCGCGATCGGCCAATGGTTCCTCGCGCACGGCCACCAGGTCGCGCTGCTCGACAACGACCGCGCCACGCTCGAAGCGACCGGCCGCACGCTCGCCCAGCCCGATCGCGTGCTGACCGTGAACTGCGACGTGTCCGATCCCGCGCAGGTCGACGCGGCCGCGCATGCCGTGGTCGCGCGCTTCGGCCGCGTCGATGCGCTGGTCAACAACGCGGGCGTGGCGGTGTTCAAGCGCGTGGCCGAGACCAGCTTCGCCGACTGGCGCACGGTGCTCGGCACCAACCTCGATGGCGCGTTCCTCTGCACCCAGGCCTTCGGCGCACTGATGGTGCAGGCCGGTGGCGGCGCGGTGGTGAACGTGGCCTCGATCTCCGGCCTGCGCGCAAGCACGCTGCGCGTGGCCTACGGCACCAGCAAGGCGGCGCTGATCCACCTGACCAAGCAGTACGCGGTGGAGCTCGGCAATGCCGGCGTGCGCGTGAACGTGATCGCGCCGGGCCCGGTCGAGACCGAGATGGCCAAGCTGGTCCACAGCGTGGCGATCCGCTCCGACTACTACGACGCGATCCCGCTCGGTCGCTACGGCAGCGTGGAGGAGATGGCGAACACGGTGGGCTTCCTGTGCAGCGACGCCGCCAGCTTCATCAACGGCCAGGTGATCGCGGTCGATGGCGGCTTCGACGCCGCGGGCGTCGGCCTGCCGACCCTGCGCCGCGGGCTGCCGTCCGAGCGCGCCGCCGAAGCCGCGCACGCCTGAAGGAGCCGCACGCCATGAACCACGACAACGCCTTCATCGCCGGCTGGGGCCACACGGTCTTCGGCAAGCTCGACGCGGTCGACAGCGAACAGCTGATCCGCGATGCGGTGAATCCCGCGCTGCACACGGCCGGGCTCGAGGCCGCCGACATCGACGGTGTCTTCGTCGGCCACTTCAACGGCGGCTTCATGCCGCAGGACTTCAGCGCCTCGCTGGTCGCGCTCGCGGTGCCGGCGTTGCGCCATGTACCGGCCGTGCGCATGGAGAACGCCTGCGCCACCGGCTCGGCCGCGATCTGGGCCGCGCTCGACGCGGTACAGAGCGGCCGCGTGCGCCACGCGCTGGTGGTGGGCTTCGAGATCATGAACGCCGTGCCCGCCCCGATGGTCGCGCAGACGCTGCTGCGCTGCTCCTACGTGAAGGAGGAAGGCGACACGCCCGCGGGCTTCGCGGGGGTGTTCGGCCGCATCGCGGGCAGCTACTTCGAGCGCTTCGGCGACCAGGGCGATGCGCTCGCGGCCATCGCGGCCAAGAACCACGCCAACGGCATGCACAACCCCTTCGCCCACATGCGGCGCGACCTGGGCTTCGATTTCTGTCGCCAGGTGTCGGAGCGCAATCCGGTGGTCGCGGGTCCGTTGAAGCGCTCCGATTGCTCGCTGGTCTCCGACGGCGCCGCGGCGCTGGTGATCTCGGCCGCGCCGACGGCATCGGCCCGCGTGCCGGCCGTGCGCTGGCGCTCGCGCACGCAGGTCAACGAATACCTGCCGCTGTCGCGCCGCGATCCCACGCGCTTCGAGGGCGCGGCGCTTGCATGGAGCCGCGGGCTCGAGGCGGCCGGACTCGCGCTGGACGACCTCGGCTTCGTCGAGACGCACGACTGCTTCACCGTCGCCGAACTGCTCGAGTACGAGGCCATGGGCCTGGCGCCGCACGGCCAGGGTGCGCGCGCGATCCTCGACGGCGTGACGCGCAAGGACGGCCGGCTTCCGGTCAATCCCTCGGGCGGCCTCAAGTCGCGCGGCCATCCGATCGGCGCGACCGGCGTGTCGCAGCACGTGATGGCGGCGATGCAGCTCACCGGCCTGGCGGGCGACATGCAGGTGGCCACGGGCCGGCCCGGCGCCGTCTTCAACATGGGTGGCGCTGCGGTCGCCAACTACCTCAGCGTGCTGGAGGCGGTGTGAGCGCGGCACAGGCGGCGAATCTCTCGGTGCTGCTGTCGCAGACCGCGGCACTCTTTCCCGACCGGCCGGGCCTGATCCTCGAGGACCGGACCTGGACCTGGCGCGAGATCGACGCGCGCGTCAACGCGCTGGTCGATGCGCTGCGCGCGCTCGGCATGCAGCCCGGCGACAAGCTGCTCGTGCAGTCGCGCAACAACATCGCGCTGTTCGAGAGCTGCTGGGCCGCGTTCCGCCTGGGCGCGGTCTGGGTGCCGGTGAATGCGCGGCTGACTCCGCCCGAGGTGGCCTACCTCGGCAGCGCGAGCCGAGCTACGGTGATGCTCGCGGAGGACTGCTTCGGCGCGCACGTGGAGGCGGTGCGCGCGGCCTCGGCGCACCTGCGCCATGTGGTGACGATCGGCAAGCCTTCGCAGGGAACGCAGGGCTACGAGGCATTGCTCGCGGCGCACGCTGGCGCGGCCAATGCCACGGCACCGGTCGATGCCGACACGCCGCTGTGGTACTTCTACACCTCGGGCACCACCGGCAAGCCCAAGGCCGCGGTGCTGACCCATGGGCAACTGGCCTTCGTCGTCACGAACCACCTCGCCGACCTGATCCCCGGCACCACCGAGCGCGACTGCTCGATCGCCGTCGCGCCGCTGTCGCACGGCGCGGGCATCCATGCGCTGCTCAATGTGGCGCGCGGCGCCGCGACCGTGCTGCCGGCCTCGGACCGGCTCGACCCGCCCGCCATCTGGGCGCTGGTCGAGCGGCACCGGGTCAGCAACCTCTTCACCGTGCCCACCATCGTCAAGATGCTGGTGGAAGACCCGTCGGTCGATGCCTTCGACCACGGCTCGTTGCGCTACCTGGTCTATGCCGGCGCGCCCATGTACCGCGCCGACCAGAAGCGCGCGCTGCGCAAGCTGGGCCCGGTGCTCGTCCAGTACTTCGGCCTCGGCGAGGTCACGGGCTGCATCACGGTGCTGCCGCCCTCGATGCATTCGGCCGACGATGCCGATCCCGCTGCGAACCTCGGCTCCTGCGGTCGGCCGCGCACCGGCATGGAGGTCGCGATCCTCGATGCGCAGATGCAGCGACTGCCGGCCGGTGCCGTCGGCGAGATCTGCTGCCGCGGCCCCGCCGTGTTCGCGGGCTACTTCGACAACCCCGAGGCCACGGCCAAGGCGCTGCGCGGCGGCTGGTTCCACACCGGCGACCTCGGGCGCATGGACGAGCGCGGGCTGCTCTACATCACGGGCCGCGAGTCCGACATGTACATCTCGGGCGGCTCCAACGTCTATCCGCGCGAGGTCGAGGAGATCCTGCTGACCCATCCGGCGGTGCGCGAGGCCGCGGTGCTGGGCTGGCCCGACGCCAAGTGGGGCGAGGTCGGCGTGGCCGTGCTGGTGTGCGAGCGCGACGACGTCGACGCCGAGGAGATCCTGCGCCACCTCGACGGCCGCTGCGCCAAATACCGCTGGCCGCGCCACGTGCTGTTCTGGCCCGCGCTGCCCAAGTCGGGCTACGGCAAGGTCGCGAAGAACGACATCCGCCGGCTGCTGGCCGAGGGCGCGGAGATCGCGGAGGTCGCCATCGCCTGAAGTCCCATCCCCCTCCCCCACAGCGTTCGACAGATCCCGAGAAAACCCACACAACAGGAGACAAGCGCCATGAACATACAACGCCGCACCGTGCTGCGCACCGCCGCCGCCGCATCCACGCTGGCCCTGCCGCTGCGCCACGCCTTCGCGCAGAAGAAGCCCTACAGCTACAAGTACGCGAACAACCTGCCGGTCACGCACCCGATGAACATCCGGGCCAAGGAGATGGCCGACGCGATCCGTGCCGAGACCCAGGGCCAGGTCGACATCCAGATCTTTCCGAACAACCAGCTCGGCTCGGACACCGACATGCTGAGCCAGCTGCGCTCGGGCGGGGTCGAGTTCTTCACGCTGTCGGGCCTGATCCTCGCCACCCTGGTGCCCGCGGCCTCCATCAGCGGCGTGGGCTTCGCGTTCCCCGACTACGCCAGCGTCTGGAAGGCGATGGACGGCGAGCTCGGCGCCCACATCCGCCAGCAGATCGCCAAGGCCAACATCCTCGCGATGGACCGCATCTGGGACAACGGCTTCCGCCAGATCACGTCCTCGAGCAAACCCATCGCGGCGCCGGCCGATCTGAAGGGCTTCAAGGTGCGCGTGCCGGTCTCGCCGCTGTGGACCTCGATGTTCAAGGCGCTCGAGGCCGCGCCGACCTCGATCAACTTCGCCGAGGTGTATTCGGCGCTGCAGACGAAGATCGTCGACGGCCAGGAGAACCCGCTCGCGATCATCTCGACCGCCAAGCTCTACGAAGTGCAGAAGTACTGTTCGATGAGCAACCACATGTGGGACGGCTTCTGGTTCCTCGCCAACAAGCGCGCCTGGGATCGCCTGCCGCCCGAGCTGCAGGCCATCGTGGCGCGGCACGTCAACGCCGCCGCGATGAAGGAGCGCGCCGACGTGGCCGAGCTCAATACCGGGCTGCAGAAGGAACTGGCCGCCAAGGGCATGCAGATCAACCAGCCCGACCCGGCCGCCTTCCGCGACCAGCTGCGCAAGGCCGGCTTCTATGCCGAGTGGAAGGCCAAGTACGGCGACGAGGCCTGGGCGCTGCTCGAGCGCAGCGTGGGCAAGCTGGCATGAGCGCCGCGCTGGGGCATGGCCACGGGGCCGCGCTGGCTTTCGATGCGGCGGGGTCGAACCCGCTCGCGGCGCGCATCGAGCAGGCGCTCGGCGCCGCGGTGAGCGTCGCGGCCGGCGCGCTGGTGCTGGCCGACGTGGCGGTGCTGCTCGCGGGCGTGGTCGCGCGCTTCGTGCTGCACCAGCCGCTGATCTGGTCGGACGAGCTGGCCTCGATGCTCTTCATCTGGCTGGCGATGCTGGGCGCGGTGGTCGCGCTGCGGCGCGGCGAGCACATGCGCATGACGGCGCTGGTGTCGGGCCTCGCGCCCGAACGCCGGCAGCTGGCCGAGGCGCTCGCGCTGTGCGCGGCCCTCGCCTTCCTCGCGATGATCGCGTGGCCGGCCTGGGAATACGCCGCGGAGGAACGCTTCATCACCACGCCCGCGCTCGACATCTCGAACGCCTGGCGCGCCGCCGCCCTGCCCGCGGGCGTGGCGCTGATGGCGCTGTTCGCGGTGCTGCGGCTGTTCCGCGACTTCGACTGGAAGACCACCACCAAGGCCGTCTGCGTGGTCGCGATCCTCGTCGCGGCCTTCGGCTTCGGGCGTGCCGTGTTCGAGGACCTGGGCCGGCTCAACCTGCTGGTCTTCTTCGTCGGCGTGGTGCTGGCCTGCGTGCTCGGCGGCATCCCGATCGCCTTCGCCTTCGGCCTCGGCACCTTCGGCTACCTCGCGCTGACCACCGACACCGCGCTGCCCGTGATCGTCGGGCGCATGGACGAGGGCATGTCGCACCTGATCCTGCTCGCGGTGCCGCTGTTCGTCTTCCTCGGCCTGCTGATCGAGATGACCGGCATGGCCAAGGCGATGGTGGCCTTCCTCGCGAGCCTGCTCGGCCACGTGAAGGGCGGGCTCTCTTACGTGCTGGTGGGTGCGATGTACCTGGTGTCTGGCATCTCGGGATCGAAGGCGGCCGACATGGCGGCGGTCGCACCGGCGCTGTTTCCCGAGATGCAGAAGCGCGGCGCCAGCGACGGCGAACTGGTCGCGCTGCTCGCGGCCACGGGCGCGCAGACCGAGACCGTGCCGCCGAGCCTGGTGCTGATCACCATCGGCTCGGTCACCGGCGTGTCGATCGCGGCGCTGTTCACCGGCGGGCTGCTGCCGGCCGTGATCCTCGGCCTGATGCTGTGCGTGGTGGTGCACTTCCGCAGCCGCCACGAGGACCTGAGCCGGGTCGAGCGCTCGCCCTGGTCCCAGGTGCTGCGGCTCGCGCTGGTGGCGCTGCCCGCGCTCGCCCTGCCCTTCGTGATCCGCGCCGCCGTGGTGGAAGGCGTGGCCACCGCCACCGAGGTCTCGACCCTCGGCATCGTCTACGCGGTGGTGGCCGGGATCGCGATCTACCGGCAGTTCGACTGGCGCCGGCTCGGGCCGATGCTGGTGGCCACCGCCTCGCTGTCGGGCGCGATCCTGCTGATCATCGGCACCGCCACCGCGATGGCCTGGGGCCTCACGCAGTCGGGCTTCTCGCGCTGGCTCGCCGAGCTGATGGCGAACCTGCCGGGCGGCGCCGGGATGTTCCTGGCGGTGTCGCTGGTGATCTTCGTGATCCTGGGCTCGGTGCTCGAGGGCATCCCGGCGATCGTGCTGTTCGGCCCGCTGCTGTTTCCCATCGCGCGCCAGCTCGGCATCCACGAGGTGCACTACGCGATGGTAGTGGTGCTGTCGATGGGCCTGGGCCTGTTCGCGCCGCCGCTCGGCGTGGGCTACTACGCGGCCTGCGCGATCGGGCGCGTGCAGCCCGACGCGGGGATCGGGCCGATCGTGGGGCACATGCTGGCGCTGCTCGCCGGGACGATCATGGTGGCGGCAGTTCCGTGGCTGTCGATCGGCTTCCTCTGAACTAGCTTCGCACCACGCTGCGAAAGGCCACCGACAGCGCCTCGAGCGCCGCGCGCGGCCGCCCTTCGCCCACGCGCGTGTGCAGCAGCACCGGCAGGCGCGGCAACTCGGGCAGCCCGAGCCGCGCGCCCACCTCGACCGCGCCGAAGGGCAGCATGCGCGGCGCCAGCGCGGCCACGCCGAGGCCGGCCATGACCGCGGCCGCGACGGCGGCGACGCCACCGCCGACGAAGACCTCGGTCCAGGGCATGCGCGCCTCGTCGAGCAGTCGCGCGGCCAGCGCGCGCACGCCGCAGGGCTCGGCCATGGTGGCCAGCGGCAGCGGCTCGCCCGCGCGGTGCTGCCAGGTCGGCGCCGCGAACCAGCCGAACCGTTCTTCGGCCAGCAGCTCGCCGTCGTTGCGGCCCGCATGCAGGCGCACGATCACGGTGTCGAGTTCGCGCCGGTCGAAGCTCTGCAGCAGCTCGCCCGAGGAGCCGATGCGGATCTCGATCAGCAGCTGCGGGTCCTGCGCGTTCATGCGCGCGATCAGCGCGGGCAGCTCGGGGCCCGCCACGTGGTCGCTGATGCCGATGGTGAGCCGCTGGCGCGCCTGGGCGAAGGCGCCGAGCGCGCGGTCGTGCACCGCCAGCAGCTCGCGCGCATGTTCGAGAAAGGCCGCGCCCTTGGCCGACAGCTCCACGTGCCGCGGCGTGCGCTCCACCAGCCGGCAGCCGAGCCGCTCCTCGAGCCGCTTGAGCTTGAGACTGATGCCGGCCTGCGTGGTCTGCAGCGCCTCGGCCGCGAGCGTGAAGCTGCCGAGTTCGACGATGCGGATGAAGGCCAGGACGGCATCGAGATCGAGGGGGCGCGCAATCATTTCAAGAAATTGTCGTTGATATAAATATCCATAGCAATTTCGTATGACTAGCATCGTCCGACATCACCACCCCCTTGAAGGAATCACGATGCCCATCAGCCATGTCTTCCTGCGTGCCGGCAAGCCCGAGGCCTATCGAACGGCGATCCTCGACGGCCTCGGCCGCGCGCTCAGCGACGCGCTCGGCGTGTCCGAGGACAACCGCTTCATGACGCTCAGCGAGTACGAGCCCGCGAACTTCCGCCACGGCAATGCCTACGGCGTGACGCGCAGCGACGACGTGGTCTACATCCGGATCACGGTGTTCGACAGCCGCAGCGCCGCGCAGAAGCAGGCGCTGTTCCGGCGGCTCGCGGAACTGCTGGCCGAGAGCCCCGGCCTGCGCGGCGAAGACCTCTTCGTGAACATCGTCGACTCGCCGAAGGAGAATTGGTCGGTGGGCCATGGCCTCGCGCAGTTCGCCTGAGGCCCGGCCGAAGAGATCCACGATGGAGACATCCCATGCTCGATATTGCAGAGGTCGCGCAGCGCGCAGGCCTGGCGCCTTCGGCGCTGCGCTTCTATGAACGGCGCGGACTGATCGAATCCGCGGGCCGCACCGGCCTGCGGCGCGCCTACCGGCCCGAGGTGGTCGCGCGGCTGGCGCTGATCCTCTGCGCGAAGTCGGCCGGCTTCTCGCTCGCGCAGATCGGGCGTTTCCTCGCGTCCACGCCCAAGGACGTCGAGCTGCGTCGCAGCATGGCCAAGCGCGCCACCGAGCTCGACCACGAGATCGAGCGGCTGCAGACCATGCGCGACAGCCTGAAGCACGCGGCCGTGTGCACGCATGCCTCGCTGGTCGAATGCCCGAAGTTCAAGGCCAACTTCCGCGAGCTGGTGCGTTAGCAAGAAAACTTCGAAGAAGCGCTTGACTTGAACCGAAGTTCAAGTCGTAGATTGGCTGTCCCCTTCACCACCGGAAGACAGGACATGCCGCTTCATCCCCAGGCCCAGGCGCATCTGGATCGCCTCGCCGCCACCCGCTTCTCCGACATGCACACGCTCGCGCCCGACGCGATCCGGCAGGGCATGCGCCGCATGCTCGCGGCGCTGCCGCCCGGCGCGCCGGTGGCCTCGGTCGCCGACCGGCGCATCGACAGCGCGGTGGGGCCGCTCGACGTGCGCATCTACCACCCGTCGCCGCAGCAGGTGCTGCCGGTCATCGTGTTCTTCCACGGCGGCGGCTTCGTGCTCGGCGACCTCGACACGCACGACGGCCTCGCGCGCGCGCTCGCCGTGGCGACGCAGGCGGTCGTGGTCTCGGTGGCCTATCCGCTGGCGCCCGAGCACAAGTTCCCGGCCGGTGTCGACGCGGCCTTCGCGGCCACCGCCTGGGTGGCCGAGCATGCGGCGCAGCTCGGTGCCGACGGGCATCGGCTCGCGGTCGCGGGCGACAGCGCCGGCGGCAACCTCGCGGCGGTGGTCGCGCTGAAGGCGCGCGATGCCGCGGGACCGCGGATCGCGCACCAGCTGCTGATCTATCCCGATGTCGATTTCCGCCGCATCAACACCTCGATCCAGGCCTATGCGGGGCAGTACGGCAACATCGGCCGCGAGATGCAGCACTGGTTCATGGATCACTACCTCGACGACGCGGCACTGAAGACCCATGCGCTGGTCTCGCCGCTGCTGGCCGGGGACCTGCGCGGACTGCCGCCGGCCCATATCGTCACGGCCGAGTTCGATGCGCTGCGCGACGAAGGCGAAGCCTATGGCGAGCGCCTGCGCGAGGCCGGCGTGCCGGTCAACGTGAAGCGCTACGACGGCATGATCCACGAGTTCATGCGCTGGCCCTTCGACGCCACGCGCGAGGCGCTGGCCGATGCCGCGCGGGCACTGCGGTCCACGCTGTTCGCTGCATAGCGGCCTTAGCGCGGGGGATGCTGCCAGCTCTTGTGGACGAACTCGAGGCTGTGGCCGTCGGGGTCGAACACATTGGCCGCGTAGTAGCGCGGGTCGTAGTGCAGGCGGGCCCCCGGTGCGCCGTTGTCGCGGGCGCCGGCGGCCATGGCCGCGGCATGGGCCGCGTCGACTTCCGCATGGCTCGCGGCGACGAAGCCCACATGCACCGCCTCGCCGTTCACCGGGCCCTGCCGCAGCCAGAAGAACACGCGCCCCCGGGCGCCGAAGCCCTTCAGGTCGGGATGGCCGGGCGGGCCGTCCTTGCCCACGTAGTCGTGCTGGTGGGCGATGCCCAGCGGTGCGAGCGCGGCGGCATAGAAGTCGATGGAGCGTCGCACGTCGCTGACGGACAGGAAGATGTGGTCGAGCATGGGCGGCGCCGTATCAGATGTTGTAGCCGCCGGCCACCTCGATGGTCTGCGCGTTGATCCAGGCATTGTCGGCGGACAGCAGTCCCGCGATGACGCGGCCGACGTCGTCGGGCCCGCCGATGCGGCCGAGCGCGGTCTGCGCGGCGAGCAGGGTCTCGAACTCGGGGCTCTGGTCGAGCGCCTCGCTGGTCATGTCGGTTCGGATGGCGCCCGGCGACACGGCATTGGCGCGGATGCCGCGCGCGCCGAACTCCTTGGCCATGTAGCGCGTGAGCACCTCCAGCCCGCCCTTGAAGGCCGCATAGGGCGCAACGCCCGGTGTCGCGACACGCGTGGTCGCGCTGGTGAGGTTGACGATGTGGCCGCCGTCGGCCATCAGCGGCAGCAGCGCCTGGGTCAGGAAGAACGGGCCCTTGAGATGCACGTCGAGCAGGCCGTCGAACTCGGCCTCGCTGACCGAGGCGATGGGATTGAAGAGGCCGTAGCCCGCGTTGTTGACCAGCGCATCGAAGCTGTTGCGCTGCCATGTCGCTTCGAGCGTTGCCGCAACCCGGTCGCGAAAGCCGGCGAACGACGCGACCTTGCCCACGTCGAGCGCGAGGGCCGCGGCCTTGCCACCCTCGGCTTCGATCGTTCGCACGAGCGCCTCGGCGCCGGCCGCGTGGCTGTTGTAGGTGAGGATCACGCCCATGCCGCGCCTGGCGGCCTGCAGGGCCGTGCTGGCGCCGAGGCCGCGGCTCGCGCCGGTGATGATGACGATGTTCATGCGTGCTTTCGTTGAATCGGTGATGCATCGACGATAGGTGGCGGCCCGCATCGCGGCCTGCCCATTCCTGCCCCGGGCCTGCCCAGAACTGCCGCGCCGGCACGCGGGCACTTGCGGCGCACGGGGCGGTGCGATCTGATGCAGGCCATGGAAGAACAACTGACGGAACTCCGCGACCTGGCCGCCCATGCGCGCAACCGCCTCACGGAGACCGGCATTCCGCGCGTGGCCATGGTGCAGGGGAAGATCCCCGAGCACGAGCTCAACGCGGTCTACGACCCGATGGTCAACCTGGTGCTGCAGGGCGGCAAGTCGATGACCGTGGGCGAGCGCACGCTGGACTACGGCCCGGCCACCTATTTCGTGATGTCCATCGAGCTGCCCGCGGCCGGCACGGTGCGGCCCGCGCCGGGCGGCGAGCCCTATCTCGCGGTGGCCCTGAGCCTGCAGCCGGCGGTGATCGCGGCGCTGATCGCCGACCTGCCGCCGATCGCGCTCGCGCAGAAGCCCGAGGCCGGCTTCTCGGTGGCCGCCGTCACGCCGGACCTGATGGATGCCTGGGTGCGCATGCTGCGGCTGATGCGGCGGCCCGCCGACATCCCGGCGCTGGCCCCGGTCTACGAGCGCGAGATCCTCTATCGCGTGCTGCAGGGACCGCAGGGCGCGATGCTGCGCGGCATCGCCATGCCCGACAGCGCCCTCTCGCGCGTGAGCCGCGCGATCCAGCGGATCCGGCGCGACTTCGCGCAGCCGCTGCGCGTCGAGGCGCTGGCGCGGCAGGCCGCGATGAGCGCGTCGGCCTTCCATCGGCATTCAAGGCCGCGACCTCACTGAGCCCGGTGCAGTACCAGAAGCGCATCCGCCTCTTGCAGGCGCGCACGCTGCTGGTGGCGCATGGCCGGAGCGTGAGCTCGGCCGCCTTCGAGGTCGGCTATGAGAGCGCCACGCAGTTCAGCCGCGAATATGCGCGCGCCTTCGGGCTGCCGCCGGGGCGCGACGCGGAACGGATACTGGCCGGGAACGCCTGAGCGCGCACCGCGGGCTCACACCTTGTCAGTGGTCGTCCGCGCGCACGAAGGACTCGAGCACCTTGACCATGCGCGCGAGCTGCGGGCCGATGTCCTGCTCGAGCAGCTCGCGGCCGAAGCGGCTGGCCGAGCCGCCGACGTTGAAGGTCACGACGTTGCCGTCGGCCTGCCGGATGGCCGCGCCCACGCCGCTGATGTCGCTCTCCCAGCCGCGCACGACCATCGTGAAGCCGCGTTCGCGCCAGTGCGCGAGCGAGGTCTCGATGGCCTGCTGCGTCTGCGGCCAGCGCTCGCGGTCGGCCAGCCGGATCTCGCCCAGCAGCCGCTCGCGCTCCTTCGCATCGAGCGCGCAGAGGTAGGCATGGCCCATCGCCGAGCGCGCCACGGGCAGCCGTGAGCCGATGTCCAGGCCCAGCGACAGCGGCGCGCTCGAGCGGCAGTTCTCCACGTAGAGCATCGACAGCCCGTTGCGGATGCCGAGCGACACCGAGGCGTCGTAGCGGTCGGCCAGGTCCTGCATGTAGGGCCGCGCGATGCGCCGCAGCTTGAGGTTCGACACCATCGTGATGCCGAGCGCGACCAGGCCGTCGCCATGCGCGTACTTGCCGGTCTCGCGCGAGTGGCGCAGGTAGCCGGCGACGACGAGGGTGTAAGCGAGCCGCGCGATCGTGGGCTTGGGCAGGCCGGTGCGGCGCGCGAGCTCGGTGCTGGTGAGCCATTTCTCGTCGGGGCCCCAGGCGGCCAGGATGTCCAGGCCGCGCGCCAGCGCGGTCACGAAGCGCGGACTGTCGGCGCCCTCCTCGAAGTCGATCTGCTTGGTGCGGCCCATGTTGGCTTTGTAAATTTAATTTCGTTGGACGGAATTATATTTTCAGCGCTTGGAAACGGTTCATGGAATTCCCTATACGAGAGAAGCGCGAGCGGAAAGATACTCGCCGGCGTTCGAAAGAACATTCCATAAATCTAATTCCGCTGAACGAAATTAAAGGATTCACGCGGAACCCATCCAACACGCAGGAGACATCTCGTGAAGTTCCATCGCCATCCGGGCCGCCGCGCCACCGTTCTCTCGCTCATCGCCGCCGCGACGCTGGCCGCATGCGGCGGCGGTGGCGGCGATTCGTCGGGCGCCAGCGCCACGGCGCTGGCCGCCGCCATCGCCGCGCAACAGGCCGGTGCGGGCGGTGCGGGCGCCGGCAATCCCCCGGCACCACCGCCCCCGGCGGCGCCCCAGCCCGAGGAAACGCGCGCGCAGGACAGCCGCCAGTTCACGGTCGACGAGACCAAGCTGCCGTTCGCCGCACTCTCGGGCGCGCCCGACACCGACCGCTGGTGGGGCGTGCTCGAGGGCGCCGGCTACCGCGTGGAAGTACCGAAGAACTGGAACGGCATGCTCGTGATGTACGCGCACGGCTACGGCGGCACGGGCCCGGTGGTGAGCGTCAGCGATCCCACCATCCGCGCGCACCTGATCGCCCAGGGCTACGCCTGGGCCGCGTCGAGCTACACCAAGAACTACTACGACGTGCGCGCCGGCGTCGAGGACACCAACGCGCTCGCGCTGGCCTTCCAGCGCATCGCCTCGCAGAACGGCCGCACGCTCGATGCACCGCGCAAGACCTACATCGTCGGCCAGTCGCTCGGCGGCCACGTGGCCGCGGCCGCGGTCGACGCCGAGGCGCTGGAGACGGCCAACCACAAGGTGCGCTATGCCGGCGCGGTGCCGATGTGCGGCGTGCTCGGCGACATCGAGCTCTACAACTACTTCGGCGCCTCGCAGATCGCGGCGCAGCAGCTGGCGGGCCTGCCCGTCACCGGTTGGCCTGTGAGCAACTGGAACGACCTGCTGCCCGTGGTGCGCAACGCGCTGTTCACGCGCTTCCCGAGCGCGACGACCGCGCAGGGCGAGAAGTACAAGGCCATCGTCAAGAACCTCACGGGCGGCGAGCGCCCGATGTTCGATGCCGGCTTCGCGGGCAGCATGAACGCCACCGTGTGGGGCACCTTCGGCCGCGACGGCACCATCAACGGCATCCTCAACCGCGACGGCTACGACACCACCGGCATCGTCTACCAGCTCGACAACGACCCGGCGCAGAACGCCGAGGAGATCACCTTCAACCAGGGCGCCTACCGGCTGCATGCCGACCCCGAGTCCAACCGGCTGCGGCGCGACGGCCTGCGCTGGTTCCCCAAGTCCAATGCGCGCATCGACGTGCCGGTGGTCACCATCCACACGCTGGGCGACGTCTACGTGCCGTTCAGCATGGAGCAGATCTACAAGCGCCGCGCCGATGCGCTGGGCACCTCGAAGTGGCTCGTGCAGCGCGCGATCCGCGGCATCAGCCACTGCGACTTCACGACCGAGGAGCAGACCCAGGCCTTCGACGCGATGACGAACTGGGAGCAGAACGGCGTGAAGCCGGCCGGCGACGAGGTGCTCGACGCCGCGACCGTGGCGCGCGCCGACTACGGCTGCAAGTTCTCCTCGGCCAGCCGCGGCGGTTGCCCCGCGCCCTGACGGCGCCGGCGCGGCCCGTCCCTTTCGCGGGGCGGCCGCGCCGCCCTTCCCGTTTTCTTCGTTCGCACGTCCTGCCATGAAACAACCCACCCTCACCCGCCGTGCGCTGCACGCCCTGCTGCTGGCCGCCGGCCTCGCCGCCGCTCCCGCCTTCGCGCAGTCCGATGCCTTTCCGGTGCGGCCGATCCGCGTGCTGATCGGCTTCACCGCCGGCGGCTCGACCGACGTGCCCTTCCGCGTGCTGGCCGAGAACGCTTCGAAGATCCTCGGCCAGCCGGTGATCATCGAGAACAAGCCCGGCGCGGGCGGCGTGCTGCCCGCGCAGACCATGCAGGCCACCGCGCCCGACGGCTACACGCTCGCGCAGGTGCCGCTGCCGGTGTTCCGGCTGCCCTACACCACCAAGCTCAACTGGGACCCGGCCAACGACCTGAGCTACGTGATCGGCCTCGCCGGCTATTCCTTCGGCCTGGTGGTGCCCGCCGATTCGCCGATCAAGTCGATGCGCGAGTACCTCGCCTATGCCAAGGCCAACCCGGGCCGCCTGAGCTACGGCACGCCGGGCGCGCTCACCACGCTGCACCTGACGATGGAAGCGATCGCGATCCAGGCCGGCGTGGAGTTCAATCACGTGCCCTACAAGGGCAACTCCGAATCGCTGCAGGCGGTGCTCGGCGGCCACGTGATGTCGGTGGCCGACACGCCGGGCTGGGGCCCGTACGTCGACCAGGGCAAGCTGCGGCTGCTGTCGACCTGGGGCGAGACTCGCTCGAAGAAATACCCGAACGCGCCCACGCTCAAGGAGTCGGGTATCGACATGGTGCAGGCCTCGCCCTTCGGCCTGGTGCTGCCCAAGGGCGCGAACCCGAAGGTGGTCGCGATCCTGCACGACGCCTTCAAGAAGGCGATGGAGATGCCCAACTACCAGGAGTCGCTCGCCAAGTTCGACATGGAGACCTTCTACATGGACAGCGCCGCCTACAAGCAGTACGCGGTGCGCACCATGAAGACCGAGAAGGCCGTGATCGACAAGCTGGGCCTGGGCACGGCGGGCGCCGCCAAATAGGCGGCCGCTCGCCGGGGCTCAGAACAGGTTGCCGACGTTGAACAGCGTCAGCAGCCCCAGCACGCCGAAGATGACGGCGGCCACGCCGTGCACCAGCCGCATCGAGACCTTGGCCGCGATCTTCTCGCCGAGGAAGACCGCGGGCGCGTCGGCCAGCATCATGCCCAGCGTGGTGCCGATCACGACCTGCACCACGTCGGGATAGCGCGCGGCCAGCGCCACGGTCGCGATCTGCGTCTTGTCGCCCATCTCCGCGAGGAAGAAGGTGACGACCGTGGTGCCGAAGGCGCCGAAGCGGCTCTTCGTCTTCGCGGCATCGTCGTCGATCTTGTCGGGGATCAGCATCCACGCGGCCATGGCCAGGAACGAGGCGCCGATGACCCAGCGCAGGATGTTCGGCCCCATGGCCTGGGCCACCCAGCCGCCGAGCGCGCCCGCTGCGGCATGGTTGACGACAGTGGCGGTGAAGATGCCCGCGACGATCTGCCAGGGTTTGCGAAAGGTCGCGGCCAGGATGATCGCGAGCAGTTGGGTCTTGTCGCCCATTTCCCCGAGCGCGACCACGCCCGTGGATACGAGTAAGGCTTCCATGATGAAAAGAGAACTCCTGGGCCAGCGACGCGAAGACCACGCCACTTCCCGGCCCATACCGAGGTGACGTGGTCAAAGGTCTTGCCAGGCTCTGAAGCTGCTCGCGCCATGGCCGAAAGGCCAAGTGTGTTGACGCGGGCTCCTGCGTTGCGCAGGTCAGCTACTCCCCAATGACTGAGGGCGCGATCTTAGTCGTGGGCAGCGAATCGCCCGCGCCTTTTCGATGAATGTCCCCTTGTCGAGAGCGAGTTGCATTACCGCGACGGTTTCGAGGCGTCATGCGGCACGCGCCTGTTGCTCGCCGGCCAGCGCCAGTTCCCGCAACAGCGCTTGCCGCGTCGCAGCCGCCTTCTCGGCCTGCGCCTCGCGCACATGGCCGTATCCCCGGATCGACTGGGGCAGCGAGGCCAGCTTCGTCACGATGGGCAAGGTCTCGGCACGCAAGTCGGACAGGGCCACGCGCATGTCGTCTTCGTACTGCGCCAACAGCCGGCGGTCGAGTGTGCGTTCCGCCGCCTTGCGGAACGGATCGAGCCAACTTCCCCGGAGGCCGCGCATCCGCGCCATGCATTTCATCGCCAGCAGCACCCAGGGTCCCGCGTCGCCCTTGACGGGCTTGCCGCTGTGGACGTCCTTCCGCGCGAAGGGCCAGACCCCGAGGTGGAAGCGCAGCCGGATCGGGCCCTCGAACTCCTGCGCCAGTGCCGATCGAAAGTCGGGGTGCGTGAACAGGCGGGCGACCTCCCACTCGTCCTTGGTCGCCAGCAGCCGGTGGTAGTTGTGCGCCACGGCCCTGGCCAGGGCATCTCCCGCATGGAGCGCTGCTTCCAACCGACGCGCCTTCTCCACCAACGCCCTGTAGCGCTGCACATGCAGTTCGCCGCTGTGCGCGCGCAGGTGTTCGATGCGATGCGCGACGGTCTGGTCGAGTCCCCGGGTCTGCCGCGGCATGAAGGTGATGACCTGCGTCGGCTGTTCGGCCTTCAGGTGGCGCTCCACCGCCGGTCGGTCGTGGGCGACGCGTCGCCCCCAGAGGAACGCTTCCTTGTTCATGGCCACGGCCACGCCGTTGAGCTCGATGGCCCGCTCGATCGCGGCTCGTCCCAGGGGAACGAAGCCGCGCTGCCAGGCCAGGCCCAGCATGAACATGTTGATGCCGATCGGATCGCCGACCAGCGCGGTGGCCATGCGCTCGCCATCGATCAGCACGAGATCGGCCGTGCCCGCCGCGGCCTCGATGCGCTCGATCAGCATCTTCGGGTCGAGCTGCCAGTCGGGATTGCGCGCGAAGTCGCTGGTCGGCACGAGGCCGGTGCTCACCACCGCGCGGCCGCGACCGGCCGGCAGCCGTGTCAGCGATTCGTCCGAGGCCGCGACGACGAGGTCGCAACCGATCAATGCATCGGCTTCGCCCTCGGCGATGCGCGTGGCATGCAGCATCCCCGGCTCGGGCGCGAACCGCACATGCGAGGTCACGGCGCCGTACTTCTGCGAGAACCCGGTGACATCGAGGTTGGAGCTGTAGCGGCCCTCCAGATGGGCGGCCACGGCCAGGGTCTGGCCGATGGTCACCACGCCCGTGCCGCCGATGCCGGAGATCAGCACGCTACAGGCGCGTTGCAGCGGTGCGATGTCGGGCTCGGGCAGCGCCTGCGTGTACGGGCGCGGCGATGCCGCCTGGGCCTCGACGCGCGCCGCGGCACGGCGCGGCTTTCCGCCCTCGACGCTGACGAAGCTGGGGCAGAAGCCCTCCACGCACGAATAGTCCTTGTTGCAGCTTCCCTGGTTGATGCGGCGCTTGCGGCCGAGCTCGGTCTCCAGCGGCTCGATCGACATGCAGTTCGAAGCCACGCCGCAATCGCCGCAGCCCTCGCACACGGCGGGGTTGATGAACAGGCGCCGGTCGGGATCGGGCAGCTTGCCGCGCTTGCGCAGCCGGCGCCTTTCCGCCGCGCAGGCCTGGTCGTACAGGATCACCGAGACGCCGGGGTATTCGCGGAACTCGCGCTGCACGGCGTCGAGGGCCGTGCGGTCGTGCACGGCCACGCCGTCGGGCAACTTCACCGCGGCGTAGCGCCGCGGCTCGTCCGTGACGACCGCCATCTTGAGGATGCCCTCCGCCGCGAAGCCCGCGAGGATCTGCGGCGGGCTGAGGTTGCCCTCGACCGCCTGCCCTCCGGTCATGGACACGAAGCCGTTGTACAGGACCTTGTAGGTGATCGGCACCTGCGCCGCGACGGCCTGCCGAATCGCCAGGTAGCCCGAGTGCGCCAGCGTGCCGTCGCCGATGTTGGCGAACACATGGCGCTCGGCGGTGAAGGGTTGCTGGCCGAGCCACATCACGCCTTCGGCACCCATGTGCGACCAGGTGGTGGTCTGCTGCGGGTTCACCAGCAGCGCCATGCTGTGGCAGCCGATGCCGGCCAGCGCGCGGCTGCCTTCGGGTACCTTGGTCGAGCGGTTGTGCGGGCAGCCCGAGCAGAAGCCGGGCACGCGGTTCGGCCCCGGCACCTTCGCGGGTGCGCCCGTGCACTGCGCGGGCACGGGCACCTCGCGGCCCAGCACGCGCGCCAGCACTTCCGTCACCCGTATCGGCGAGATCTCGCTGGCATTCGGAAAGGCGACGTCGGCAGGGCCCGATTCGAAGAGCCCGCCTTCGAACAGCTTGCCCACGAGGCGCGGTGCATTCGCACTGCCGTAAAGAATGGTGCGCACCTGGTCTTCGAGGATGGGCCGCTTCTCCTCGACCACGACGATGGTGTGCAACCCTTGCGCGAACTCGCGCACGATCTCCGGATCGAGCGGCCAGACCAGTCCGATCTTCAGCAGCTTGAGGTCGGCGAACCCGCCCACGGTTGCCTCACTCTCGCGCCCCAAAGCCTGCAACACGTCCTGCCAGGCCTTGCCCGCCGCGATGACGCCGACACCCGCCCCGGCAGGGTCCGCGACGATGCGATTGAGGCGGTTCGCCCGGGCATAGGCGAGCACCGCGCCATGCTTGTGGTTGTAGAGCCGGTCCTCCTGCGGAAGCGGCATGTCGAAGCCGCGGATGTTGTAGCCCGCGCCGAACGGGTCCACCGGCCGGCTCGGTGCCTCGGGCACGGTGATGAGAGGAGCATCCGTCCCCACGTAGACCGATCCCCCGCCCTCGACGACGTCGGTCACGACCTTCATGCCCACCCAGCAGCCCGAGAAGCGGCTCATGGCGATGCCGTGCAGGCCGTAGTCCAGCAGCTCCTGCGTGTTGGAGGGATAGAGCACCGGCATGCCGACCGCCATGAGGATCGGATCGGAGAAGTTGGCGACCGAGGAACTCTTCGCGCCGTGGTCATCGCCCGCCAGGCACAGCACGCCGCCCTTGGGCGAGGTGCCGGCCTGGTTGGCATGCCGAAGCACGTCGCCCGAACGGTCCACGCCCGGGCCCTTGCCGTACCAGATGCCGAACACGCCATCCACGCGCGCGCCCGGAAAGGTCCCCACGTACTGCGAGCCCCAGATGGCGGTGGCGGCCAGGTCCTCGTTTAGGCCGGAACGGAACACCACGTTGGCAGCCTTCAGTTGCTTCTCGGCAGCCCACAGCTCCATGTCGTAGCGGCCCAGCGGCGAACCGCGATAGCCCGAGATGTAGCCGCCCGTGTTCCAGCCGGCCGCCGCATCGCGCGCGCGCTGCTGCAGCGGCAGGCGCACCAGCGCCTGGATGCCGGTCATGTAGACCCAGCCGTCATCGACGCCATAGCGGTCTTCGAGCGCCGCGACGTCACGTACCAATGCAATGTTCAAGATCCGTCTCCTGTGGGTTTCAGTGCTGGGCGGCCGGCACGTCGCTGCCGCTGCGGCCCACCAGGAATTGCAGGTCGCAGCCGTCATGGGCCTGGTTGACGGTGTCGACGTACAGCCTGACGTAGCCGCGCGTAGCCATGGCGGCGGGCGGCTTCCACGCGGCCAGCCGCTGCTGCAACTCCTGCTCGGACACGAGCAGCTCGAGCCGCCGGGCCTCGACGTCGAGCTCGATCAGGTCGCCGTCGCGCACGACGGCAAGGGCGCCGCCCACGGCCGCTTCGGGCGACACGTGCAGCACCACGGCACCGAACGAGGTACCGCTCATGCGGGCGTCCGAGATGCGGACCATGTCCGTCACGCCCTGCTTCAGCAGCTTGGCGGGAATGGGCAGCATCCCCAGCTCCGGCATGCCCGGAAAGCCCTTGGGGCCGCAGTTCCGCAGGACCATGACCGAGTCCGCATCGATGTCGAGATCGGGATCGTCGACACGCCGGGCGAGGTCGTCCTGGTTCTCGAACACGACCGCGCGGCCCCTGTGCTTGAGCAGGCGCGGCTCGGCGGCCGAAGGCTTGATGACTGCACCGTTCGGGCACAGGTTGCCGCGCAGGATGGCCACGCCCGAGGTCGCCATGAAGGGCTTCGCCACGCTGTGGATCACCTCCGGGTTCCAGCAGACGGCGCGGGCGTTGTTCTCGGCCAGCGTCCTGCCGGTCACGGTCAGCGCATCGCCGTGCAACAGGCCCGACTCGCACATGTCGCGCAGGATCACGGGCAGCCCCCCGGCCTCATGGAAGTCCTGCATCAGGTAGCGGCCCGAGGGCTGGAGGTTGAGCAGCGTGGGCACGTCGCGTCCGACCCGGTGCCAGTCCTCGATGTCGAGCGGGACTTCCATGCGCCGCGCCACCGCCGTGAGATGGATGACGGCATTGGTCGATCCGCCGATGGCCGCGTTGACCGCGATGGCGTTCTCGAAAGCCTCGCGGGTCAGCACCTTGTCGAGCCGGAGGTCCTCGCGCACCATGTCGACGATGCGGCGGCCCGCCATGCGCGCGAGCACGCGGCGCCTGGCATCCACGGCGGGAATCGATGCGTTGTCGGGCAGCCCCACGCCGAGCGCCTCGACCATCGACGCCATCGTCGACGCCGTTCCCATCACGTTGCACACGCCCACCGAGCGGGTGAGGCAGCCCTCGGCCTCCTCGAAGTCCTCGTTGACGGCGCGGCCGGCGCGCAGGTCCGCCGCCAGGTTCCATGCATCCTTGACGCCGAAGGACTTGCCGCGGAAGCTGCCGTTGAGCATGGGCCCGCCGGACACGCCGATGGTCGGCAGGTTGACGCTGGCGGCGCCCATCAGCAGCGCGGGCGTCGTCTTGTCGCAGCCCATCAGCAGCACCACGCCGTCGAGCGGGTTGGCGCGCAGCGTCTCTTCCACGTCTATGCTGCACAGGTTGCGCAACAGCATGGCCGTGGGCCGCGTCAGCATCTCGCCGGGCGAGATGACCGGGAACTCCATCGGCACGCCGCCCGCTTCGAGGATGCCTTCGCGCACATGCTGCGCCAGGTCGCGGAAGTGCGAGTTGCATGGCGTGAGATCGGACCAGGTGTTGCAGATGCCGATCACGGGCCGCCCGTCGAAGTGATCCATCGGCACGCCGCGGCTGCGAACCCAGCCCCGGTTCGCGAAGTTCCTCGCGCCCCGGCCTTCGAACCAGGCTTGCGACCGCAGCCTGCGCTTTTCTTCATCGGACATACGCTTGTTTTCCTATCGCTATCACAAGGAGTGGTCAGATCGCATCCGCCGCTCCAGCACGGCCAGCACCGGCGCAAGCAGCACCACGATCAGCAACGGTGCCGCGGCGGCGCACATGGCGACCTTCACGCCCATCTGTTGCGCCAGCAGCGCTGCCGCGATCAGCGGCGCGGCGCTGCTGCCGAAGCGCGAGACCGCCCCCTTCCATCCGACCGCGGCGCTGCGCAGCGTGGCCGGATAGACGATGGGCGTGATGATGTTGAGCGACTGGTAGGTGCCGATGACGAAGAAGCCGGCGCTGACGATCACGGCGATGAAGCCCGCGCTGCCGAACGGGAAGACGCCGAGCCCGGCCAGCGACAGCGCGCCCAGCAGCGCATACACGGCGGTCACGGGATAGCGCCCGAAGCGGTCGATCACGAGGCCTGTGGACAGGCCGGCGGCGATGGATGCCAGCCCGGCCATCGATGCGTAGGCCGCATAGCTGGCGACCGGCACGCCCCCGAATTCATGGAAGAAGGCCGCGCCGATGCCGAACAGGTTCACGGCGATCTGCCCGCAGATGCAGGAGAACCAGAGCACCGCGGTGAAGAGCGCGCGGCGGTCGCCGAAGATCTCGACGATCGAGATGCGCGCGCCGGTTCGCCGCTGCGGTCCGCGAAGCCTGGTGCCGGCATCCACGGCGATGCCCAGCTTGCGCAGCGCCTTGAAGATGTCGGTCGGCTGTGCGCCGGTGCGCGCCAGATGCAGCGGCGACTCCGGCATCCACAGCACGATCGGCACGATCATCAGCAGCGGCGCCAATGCGCCGATCAGGTACATGCCCTGCCAGCCGATGCGATCGAGCGCGAGGGCCACGAGCCCGCTGGCGCCCACGGCGCCGATGGCCACGCCGGCATAGACGATGCCCACCATGGTCGAGCGACGCTTGACGGACGAGATGTCGGCCACCAGGCTGGCAGCGGCAGGCAGCAGGCCGCCGCCCAGCATGCCGGCGATGAAGCGCGTTGCCCCGAAGGTGGCGATCGAGCCGGCGAACACGCTCTGCAAGGTGGCGACCGAGAACAGTGCCAGCAGTGCGATCAGCATGCGCTTGCGGCCGAAGTGATCGGCCAGCGGCGACAGCAGCAGGCCACCGATCGCCTGCCCCATGGGCTGCAACGCGAAGGCGCCGGTCAGGCTGGCGGTCGGCACGCCGAGCGTCGATGCGATAGCGGGCAGCATCTGGCCGGTCACCGCCAGGTCGTAGCCGTCGATCAGCAGCACGAGGAACAGCGTGGCCACGGTGAGCACGTGGCCGCGCCGCACGGGCGAGGCGTCCAGCAGGCCGCCGAGGTCGATCCTGTCATTCATGGCGGGGCGCTTCAGATGCCCAGCTGCCGGGCCGCCAGGTCCTTGAGGATTTCCTCGGAGCCGCCGCCGATCATCATCACCTTGGCTTCGCGATAGATGCGTTCGGAGCGGGTGCCGCGCATGTACCCCATGCCGCCGACGATCTGCACCGCCTGATCGGCGCAGAACTGCATGGCCTGCGTCGAAAGGATCTTCGCCATGCAGGCGCGCGCCACGAGCTGCTCGGGATCGCCATGCCGGTGCTCGAGCCGCCAAGCCAGCTCGTAGACGAGCGCGCGGGCGGCGTCGATCTTCAGCGCCATGTCCACGAGCTTGTGGCGAATGACCTGCCGCTGCGCGAGCGGTTGCCCGAAGGTCACGCGGTCGCGCGCCCAGGCCAGGGCCTCGTCGAGACAGGCCTGCGCGAAGGCGCAGGCGGCGGCCGACATCGACAGCCGCTCGCTGTTGAAGTTGGTCATGAAGACCTTAAAGCCCTGGTGCTCGGTGCCCAGCAGATGGCCGACCGGCACGCGCACGTCGTCGAAATGCAGATGCGCGGTGTCGGAGCACCACCAGCCCATCTTCTTGAGCGGCGTGCGCGTGAGTCCGGTCGAATCGGCATCGACCAGCAGGGCCGACACGCCCGCGGCGCCCTTCGAGCCCGCATCGGTGCGCACGGCCACGGTGATGAAGTCGGCGCGCATGCCGGAGGTGATGAAGGTCTTCTCGCCGTTCAGCACATAGTGCTCGCCCTCGCGCCGCGCGGCGCATTTGAGCGATGCAACGTCGGAACCGCCGCCGGGCTCGGTGACCGCCAGCGCGGCGATCTTGTCGCCGGCGAGCACGGGCGGCACCACGCGCCGCTTGAGTGCTTCGCTGCCATGCGCGGCCACGGGTGGCAGGCCGATGGTGTGCGACAGCAGCGAAGCCTGCACGCCGCCGCAGCCCGCGCGCGCCACCTCCTCGATCGCGACGAGGTAATGGAAGATGTCGGCCGCCGTGCCGCCGAGCGCTTCGTCGTAGCCGATGCCGAGGGCACCCAAGGCACCGAACTTGCGATAGAGCTCGCGAGGAAAGGTTTCGGCCTCGTCCCAGTCGTTCGCGAAAGGGACGATCTCGCGGTCGACGAATTCGCGCAGCGTCGATCGGAAGACTTCATGCTCGGCGCTGAAGTAGTGAGGGAGTGGACGTGTTTCGATCATCGTGCCCCCATCTTCTTGCGGCGCGAGATGGCCGTCTTGCGCGCAGCGGCTGGCGTGTTCGACGTCGGGTCGAAGGCCGATGGCTAGAGCGCCTGCGCGATGATGCGCAGCTTGCGCGAGCCCGCGATGATGTCTCGGGGCTTGAGCCCGTAGACCTGGCGGATCGAATGACTGAAATGCGTCGAATCGGGATAGCCGATGTCGAGCGCGACGTCGACCAGGCTGGCGTCCGTGTGCACATGGTGCAGCAGGCTGCGGGCCCGCTTCCACGCACGCACGTTGCGAAACGGAATGCCCACCTCTTCCTTGAACAGATGCCGGAAGCGCGAGATCGACAGGTTCACGCGCGAAGCGCATTCGTCGGAGGCAACGGCACCGGTCGGATCGGCCTTGATGCGCTCCAGCACGCTCGCGATGCGCTGGTCGAGCGCGCGCGCGGGCAACGCCGCGCCGAAGAAGCTCCGGTCGAAATCGCACGGGTGCAGGTCGAGCGCGCCGCCTTGCGAAGCAAGCCGGCGATGGACCTCGCGCACATGCGTCGCGAAGTCGGGTGCGTGCACCGCGCCGCACAGGCGCAAGAGCGGCGGCAGCCGGCTCGCGTCGACCGTCTCGGGCTCGATCAGCACGATGAGCACGTTGCGGCCCTCGCAGGCGATCTCGTAGGGCACGTAAGGCTGGACGATCGCGACTTCGGTCGCTTGCCATTCGCCCCCGTCGAGCCGCACGCGCAGTCGGCCATCGATCGCGACGTACGCGACGAGGGCCCCTTGCGTGTGCAGGCTTCGGGCGCCGAGAAGGCCGGCATAGAAGAGGCGGTCCTTCGTGATCCACATGACGCGGTCGGCGCTGGTGCAGCGCCCGGGAACGAAGGCGTCGTCGGCATCCGTCATGTCGCGTCCGCGCTCTTGCGATCCAGCGGGCTCAAGCACCCTTGGCGGGAATGATGGGCAACAGGATGAAGGGCTCGTTGCCCTGGTCGAAGTGCAGCGTGTTCTCGCCGCCGAAGACCTCGGGCGGCCGGTCCTGCGGATTCGCGTGGCGGAACGGACCGACGCCCGTCATCGGATAGGGCTGGTCCGAGAAGCCGGCGTCGCCGAGTCCGTGGTCGTAGTCGCAGCCTCGAACGTTGAGGGCCAGCGTGTAGCCCGGCGGAATCACGATGGAGGTCGGCAGGATCTCGATGTCGAGCACGACCGGCTCGCCCGGCACGAGCGGCTGCAGTTCGTCGTGCGTGTGGTACGGGCGGTAGGGCAGCGACTTCGCCGCATCGAGCTTGCGGTGCGAGGCGCGCAGCCATCCCAGTGCGATCGGCACGCGCGGATCGTTGGAGCCGACGAACAACACCTCCTTGCCGTCCGGTGCGTAAAGGCGCAGCGCCAGGAAGAGGTCGGCATCCGCCGTCCTGGAAGACACCACGAGCCGCGCCGCGATCGGGCCGGTGATCTCGATCTCCTCCCTGGCCGGCGGGAGCTTGAACATGAGCCCTTCGCCCATCGCCTGGTAGGCGATGCTGGCGCCGGTGGCCGGCGTGGTGCCCAGGGCGCGGGTGGCGGGCTCGAGGTAGTACTTCGTCCACTGGGTGCGGGCCAGCGGCCATTCCTGCTCGTCGCGGATCGTGAAGTGCTCGCCCGGCCGGCGGATCTGCAACTGCACCGGCGGCTGGCGGTCCCAGCCCGTGTCCTTGCCTTGCAGGAAGTGGGCGAGAAAGCGCTTCTGCAGCGCAAGACCCTCGGCCCGGTAGAAAGGGCTGAAGTGGCTGTTGCCATGCACCTCCAGCCACTTCTGGCTCGAGCCCGCGTCCAGATAGCCCTCGAAATTGCCGCGCGGATGCACGCCCATGCCGCCCCAGTTCGCGGCCGACAGCAGCGGCACCTCGATGCGGCTCACATCGGGCTTGCGCGAGGAATAGAACGCGTCGTCGAGCGGGCGGTTCAGCGACTCGTTGGCCATCTTGGGCGCGCGGTTCGCCGCCAGTTCCTCGTCCGACAGCGTTTGCGGACCGCAGACGAGCTCGCCGTTGTTCGGATTGCGCGCGCCGCGCTCGCCATAGCCGTGCTGGATGCGCAGCACCTGGCGCTCGTACCAGCCTTCGCCGAACTGCGAGTAGATGCCGCCGTGCCGCGCCGCATCGCGATAGCGATCGACGAAGCCTTCCCAGACGCAGATGGCGGCGAGGTGAGGAGGCCGCAGCGCGGCGACGTACCACTGGTTGCTCGCGTAGTAGGAGATGCCGTTCATCCCGATCTTGCCGTTGCTCCACGGCTGTGCCGCCGCCCATTCGATGCATTCGTAGATGTCCTTCGTCTCCTGCTCCGAGGTCGGGTCGAGCACGCCCGGCGAGCGGCCCGCGCCGCGGCTGTCGACGCGGATGCAGACGAAGCCGTCGGGCACCCACTTCTCGGGATCGACGACCTCCCAGTTCATGTACTTGTTCGACGAGCCTTCGGCGATGTCGGGGAAGTCGCGCACCATGCGGTCGTACGCGCTCTTGTAGCCCACCTGCATGGGCACGCCCTTGCCATAGGCGCCGTAGGAGAGCAGTGCCGCATGGCGGCCGGGTTCCGGCGGGAGAAAGACGTCGGCGCGCAGCACGACGCCGTCGCTCATCGGAATGGGCACATCCCAGAGGATGCGCATGCCGTCGGCATGGACGGCCTCGGGCATGTCGTTGGAAAGCGCGCCGTCGGCGCGGTTCGGGTTGGCTTGGTTCATGGTGATCTTTCCTTCTGAAACTCAACTGATCTGGATGCCCAGCGGCGGCAGGATCCTGGCGAAGCGGTCGATCTCCGCATCGACGAAGGCCTTGAAATCGCGCGGTGTCGTCGCCTCGAGCACGCCGCCGCCGTCCTGGATGTACTGCCGGTACTTCGGGTCCTGCCCGAGCTTGGCAAACATGGCGTGCAGCGAATTGGCCGTGGCTTCGTTCATGTTCTTCGGGCCCCAGATGCCCGACCAGGCGGGGATGTCGGGCACGTCCAGCCCGAGTTCGGCGAAGGTGGGCGTGTCGGGAACGATCGGCGAGCGCACGTTGCCCGAGAGGCCGAGCGCGCGCATCTGTTTGCCCTGGATCCAGCCCTGCGCGGAGACCGGCGCGAGGAAGGTGCAATCGACGACGCCCGAGACCAGGTCGTTGCTCGGCGCGCCCTTGTACGGGACATGGACCAGGTCGATGCCGGCGTTCCTGCAGAACAGCGAGGCCATGATGTGGGTGGGATTGCCCAGGCCCGAGTTCGCGATGGTGAGCTTGCCCGGCGATGCCTTCGCGGCATCGATGAACTGCTGCAGGGTCTTGAAGCGGGAGTTCGCTCCGACCAGCAGGGCCCATCCATAGTAGGTGGCCAGCCGCGTGATGGGCGTGAAGTCCGACTTCGAGTCGAAGGGCAGGTTCTTGTAGAGCACCGCGTTGGTCGTGTGGCCCGCGGAGTTCAGCAGCACCGTGTTGCCATCGGGCTTCGATCGCGACACGTCCAGCGATCCGATCACCGCGCCCGCGCCGGGCTTGTTGTCGATGATGACGTTGCGACCGCTCGTGGTCTCGAGGGTGTGTGCCAGCAGCCGTCCGGTGACGTCCATGCCCGATCCCGCGGGGAAGGGCACGACGATGCGCAGCACATCCGACTTGGCCGGCTGGGCCATCGCCGGCAATGCGCTGCCGAGTGCCGCGCTGAGGAGGGTCCTGCGATTGATGTTGCTCATTGCCTTGTCTCCGTACTTGTTTTTCGAGGTGCCACTTCGCGCATCGGCGCCAGGTGTGCCGCTAGCGGGGCGAGAACGAGGTCGGTTTCAGGATCTGCGACTCCTGCTGCCGCAGCGCGCCCAGTTCCTTCGAACGCGCCCTGTATTCCTGCCAGGCCGGATCGGCCTCCATGGCCGAGCGCCGTTGCTCGCGGTCGGCCAGGCTGTCGAATCGCCACAGATGCACGATCTGGTTCAGCGGGCCGATCTCGCTGACGTAGAAGCCGACGAGGCCTCCCAGGTACTTGTTCTGCAACGGCAGCGCCATGCGCTCGTAGAGCTGCAGGAAGTCGGCGACGCGCCCGGGTTCGGCGGTGTAGGTCCTGAGCTCGAAGATCATGGTTGCGCCTCGTTCTCCACGGGGTTCGACAGCACGCCGATGCCTTCGATCTCGATCTCGATGGTGTCGCCGGCCTTCATCCACACGGGCGGCTTGCGCGCATAGCCGACGCCCGCGGGCGTGCCCATCACGATCACGTCGCCCGGCTCGAGCGTGAGCGCCTCGGTGAGCAGGCACAGCGTTTCGGCCACCGGAAACAGCATCCGTGCGGTGTTGCTGCTCTGCATGACCGTGCCGTTGAGGCGCGATTCGATCTTCAGCCCCGCGGCACCGGGCGGCAGGTCTGACGCGGGCACCAGCCAGGGCCCCAGGGCGCCGGTGGCATCGAAGTTCTTGCCGATGGTCCACTGCGCGGTCTTGCGCTGGTAGTCGCGCAGCGTGGCATCGTTGAAACAGGCATAGCCGGCCACGGCCTCGAGCGCGTCGGCTTCGCTCAGGTGGCGCGAGGTTTTGCCGATCACCACGGCCAGCTCGGCCTCGAAGTCGAGCTGGCTCGAAACGCGCGGCTGCCGGATCGCCGCGCCGTGCGCCACGAGCGAGGACGCACCGCGCAGAAAGAAGCTGGGGTAGTCGGGCCGCTGGTTGCCGCCTTCGGCCGCGTGGTCCGCGTAGTTGAGCCCCAGGCAGATGATCTTGCCGGGCCGCGGCACCACGGGCAGCAGCCTCGCGCTGCCGAGCGGGATGCGGGCCGAGGCGGGCGCGGCGGCGGCCTCCTTCGCGGCGGCGGCGAAGCCGGCCGCGCCGCGGGTGCAAAGGGCCTCCATGTCACCGGGCAGTGTGACGATGGCGCCATCGATGACCGCGCCCAGGCGGGGCGTCGGATCGGAGTCGGTACGGAAAGTGACGAAGTTCATGGGCTTGCGAGAGGAAGGAGATCGATCAGGAGGTTTTCAGCCCGGCACCGACCGAACGCATCAGCGCATGCAGCGCGCCGTGGCCCTCGAAGCCGATGCCGGGCCGCTGCGGCGGATGCACGAAGCCGTCCTCGACCCGCGTGTCGTCCGCAAAGCCGCCGAAGGAGCCGAACACGCCGGGATAGGCCTCGCAGCCGCCGAGGCCCAGGCCGGCCACCAGTGCCAGCGACATCTGGTTGCCGCCGTGCGGGAAATGGCTGCCGGGCCCCCACCCCTGCGCCTCGAGCGCCAGCGCAATGCTGGCGAAGGCATGCAGGCCGTACGACTGCGGCGGGTCGACCTGGATCAGGTCCTTCCCGCTGCGCCAGCCGCCGAGGCGCACGAGGTTGGTCACCTCCTGGTTGCCATAGAGGTTCTCGCCGACCGCAAGCGGTGGCGCGTACACCGAGGCCAGCTCGGCCATCAGCGCATAGTCGTTGGGATCGCAGGGCTCCTCGAACCAGCGCAGGTCGTACGGCGCCAGCGCCTTCGCATAGACGAGCGCCTCGTCGCGCTGGAACTTGCAGTTGGCATCGACCGCGAGGTGGCTGCTGTCGGGCAGCACGCCGAGCGCGCAATCGATACGGCGCAGGTCTTCGTCGAGCGATGCTCCGCCCACCTTGATCTTCACGTGGGTGTAGCCGGCGGCCTGGTGGCCGCGGATCTCGTCGGCCACGTCCTGCGGCACGCCGCCCGGGCGATACCAGCCGCCGCCCACGTACACGGAGACCTTGCGCTGCATGGTCCCGCCGCGATAGCGCCGCGCCAGCACTTCCGCGGTCGGAAGGTCCTGCGCCTTGCCGATGGCATCCCACAGCGCGGTCTCGATGGTGCCGATGGCGATCGAGCGTTCGGCATGGCCGCCCGGCTTCTCGCCGACGAGCATCGCCGCCACGGCCCTGGCCGGATCGAGCACCCCGTCGCCGTCGAGCAGCGACTCGGGCCGGGCCCGCAACAGCCGGGGGAAGAAGCGCTCGCGCATCGGCTGCCCGCAGGCGTAGCGGCCGGTGGAGTTGAACGCGTAGCCGGTGACCGGCGTCCTGCCGCTGCCCGGGTCCAGCCGTACCGCGACGATCGAGGTCGTCATCTCGGCGAAGGAGAACACGGCGTTGCGCATGGTGCTCTGCACCGGAAAAGCCGCTTCCTGGAGGTCGATGATCCGCATGATGCTTTCTGTGTGTCCTGAATTTTTGTGAGCCGTCTCAGCGCGACGGCTCGATGCCGGCCGCCCGGATGAACTTGCCGTAGCGCGCCTGTTCCTCGTCGATGTGCTTGCGGAAGGCTTCGGGGCTGGCCGGTGCCGCGGGAAGGAAACCCATGGCCAGCAGCCGCTCGCGCGCCTCGGGCTGGCGCAGCACCTCGCCGACATCGGCGTTGATCTTCTGCACGATGGCCGCGGGCGTGGCGGCCGGCGCCACGAACCCCAGCCAGGCGCCATAGCGAAAGCCCGGGAAGCCGGACTCGGCCATGGTCGGGCCCCTGGGCAGCACGGCCAGCCTTTCCGAAGTGCCGACGGCCAGCGGCACGAGCCGGCCCGACTGCAGGAACGGCAGCACGGCCGAGACGCCGGCGAACATCACCTGCACCTGGTCGCCCACGACCGCCGTGGCGGCTTCCGCCGCGCCCTTGTAAGGCACGTGCAGCATCCGGATGCCCGCGCTGCGCATCAGGATCTCCATCGGGAGATGCTGGGCGCTGGCGACGCCGCTGGAGCTGAAGTTGATCTCGCCGGGCCTGGCCTTGGCGGCCTCCACCAGCTCCTTGACCGAACGCACCTTCAAGCTGGGCGACGCGACCAGCACGAAAGGGGTTTCGCCGATCAGCGCGATCGGCGCGAAATCCTTGAGGGGGTCGTAGGGCAGCCTGGCATACAGCGCCGGATTGGCCGCCAGCGTGGTGTCGTTGGGCACCAGCAGCGTGTAGCCGTCGGCCGGCGCGCGGGCGACCTGCTGCGCGCCGATGATGCTGTTGGCACCGACCTGGTTGTCGACCACCGTGCCCTGGCCCCAGCGCTGCGCGAGCTTGCCCGCCATGAAGCGCGAGGCCATGTCCGCGCCCGCGCCGGCCGCGAACGGCACGACGATGCGCACGGGCTTCTCGGGATAGTCGGCGTGGGCCGGGGTGCCCAGTGCAAGCACGGACAGCGCCAGGGCTGCGCAACGCAACGCGGTCTTGATCATCCTTGTCTCCATCTTTCTTGTCTGGCTGGCGGGCCCTGCGATCGCGCCCCGTCCGGCAGGCGCAATTCTGGAGGGGTTGATACCAACGCAAAAGAAGAGATTTCAGCTGCCATCCATCTAAAATTTAGCTGGAACGGCTCTGGAGACGAAACATGGATCTGCGGCAGGTGCGCTACTTCCTGACGGTGGCGGAGAAGGGAAGCATCAGTGCCGCCGCGGCGGTATTGCACGTGGCGCAGTCCGCGATCAGCCGACAGATGCGCCTGCTCGAGGAAGACCTGGGCGGCCCCCTCTTCCACCGGAGCATCGCGGGGGTGCAGCTCACCGACAGCGGCCTGATGTTCCTGGAACGCGCGCGCTTCATCCTGCGCGAGGTGGAGAGCACGACCCTGGACGTCTCCAACTTCAACCGCGGCATGCGCGGCTTTCATCGCGACGTGCGCGGCACGGTGCGGATGTCGTCGGCGCCCACGGTCGGGCAGGCGATCCACGGCCGCCTCGCGCTGGACTTCCGCCAGCGCTTTCCGCAGGTCCGGCTGGAGCTGACGGAAAGTCCCACCGACGACGCATTGCATCGGCTGACGGCCGGCACCATCGAACTGGCGATCGTGTCGAATCCCGGCAACCAGGAGCACGTCCATTTCACGCCGCTCGCGCGGCAGGAAATCGCGGTCTTCTGTCTTCCCGGCTCAAAGCTGGCCGCGCGTTCGAGCGTTCACGCACGCGAGCTGCGCAAGCTGCCGATCATCATTTCGCTGGGCCTGCGGCACAGCCTCGAGACCGAACACGGGGTGATGCAGCCGGTCATCCAGATCGACGGCAACGAAGGGGCCGCGCAACTCACTCGGGCGGACCTCGGCGTTGCCGTGCTGCCGAAATCCGTGGTGCGAACCTCGAGCATCTGGCAAGGCCTCGTGGCCGTGCCGGTGCGCGGCTTCTCGGTGGCCCGCATGCTCGCGGTGGCCAAGGGGCGGCCGGTTAGCCTGGCCGCGAAGGTCTTTCGCAGTGCCGTCGAGGAACAGATGGCGCTTTGCGTGGGGGAAGGACTCTTCCTGCCACCGTGACGCGAATCGGCCGCCAGAGGCCGATTCCGCCTGCCGTTCTCAGCCCGCGATCGAAGGCAGCGACGCGCCCTGCGGCGCGATGCGCGGCCCCACCACGATGCGCTGCGGTCGCTCCGCGCGCGGCGTCACGGGCAGCGCCTCCGGCCGGACGGCGGGCATCGTTGCGGGCGTGCCGAGCGCGCCCCACAGCGCAGCAAAGCGCACATCGGCTTCCTTGCGCAGCCGCGCGATCTGCTCGATGTCGGTGGACGCCGGCTTCAGGCGCCCTCCGCGCGTGCGCTGGTGCAGGCAGTGGATGGCCGCCTGGGCCTCGTCCTCCGCTCCCACCCAAGCCGCGAAAGCGGCATCCCGGTCGTCTTGCATGGCTTGGTCCTCAACAGTGAGCGTGATGGTGGGAGAAAGTGATGGCGCGGTCCGATCACGCGCTGGACGACGCTATCGATTCCAGGCGCCGCTTCCTGTAGGCCAGCGCCGCCTCGCCTTGCCGGCCAGGGACCGTCGGCCCTGAATCCTGGTCGCGCCGACGGCGCCGTGTCAGGCCGGGCGACAGCGTGTAGGCATGGACTGATTGCGCGGGCCCCGAAGGCCTGTGACTATTTTTTCGGCACCGGGCTCCCGCGCCCCGCGCGCCACCCGGACCGTTCCGTGCACCCGCCCGGATTCCCTTCATGAAGACCTCGAGGACAAGCATATGACCCAGTTGAGCGTCGACCTCTACCAAAGCAGCACCGACCCGCAGAAATTCCTGGCCCTGCCGGCCGGCACCGACCCCACCGAGGTCACGGGGCCTATGGTCTTCGACCAGGACTATGCGCAGGTCGTGCGCTACCAGCAGGCCTTCGAGTTCGATCCCTCGGAGTCTTATGCGGGCGTCAACGCCGCCAAGATCGCGGCCGACATCCTGACCGTGAAATGGTCGACCTACCATCGCGAGCCCGTGCCGAAGGGGGGTGGGCGGCAAGGCTGAGCCGTCCGTCTCAGGTGCTGCCGATCCGCCGGGCCTCGGCCTCGATCACGAGCCGGTCGATGCGCTCGTCGGGCAGGTTGACCAGCAGCTCCACATGCCGGCGGATCGCATGCATGGTTTGCACGAAGGCGTCGTCGCCGAGCTCGTTGCCCGGCGCGCGCGGATCGGGATGCGACCAGTGCGCCGAGGCGGGCTGGCCCGGCCAGACCGGGCAGGTCTCGCCCGCGGATTCGTCGCACAGCGTGACCACGAGGTCCATGTGCGGGGCCGAGGCCGTGCCGAATTCCTCCCAGCTCTTGCTGCGCAGTCCTTCGGTCGGCAGACCCGCGCCACGCAGCGCCTCGAGCGTGCGCGGATCGGCCTGGCCGTCGGCCGTGGGCGCATGGCCCGCGGAATGCGCGACGAAGCGGCCGTGGCCCAGTTGGTCGAGCAGCGATTCGGCGATCAGGCTGCGCGCGGCGTTGCTGTTGCAGAGGAACAGGACGTGGACGGGATGGCCAGGATTCATGGCGTGACGCGAGGCCGCGCGTCGCGGCCCGGTTTGTTGCGGACCCGGGCATTGACGCCGCTTCCGATGACGCACGCATGACAGCCCCGCGCCGGCGTGTGTAGTGCCGGCGTCACCTTCGCTGCGCACGATGGCGTCTTTCTCCACCTCACCGAAAGCACCGCATGTCCAACGACGCCAAGCTCATCGCCGCCGCCGAACTCGCCGACCACTACATCGAGATCATCCTGTCGGAAGAACCGGCCCTGCTGGTCGAGAAGATCGCCGACCAGGGCGCCAAGGACATCGCCAAGTCGGCCAAGGCACTGGCCGAGTTCCGCCTGCAGCTGGCGAAGGCGCTGGCCGAGCAGCCGATCCCCGAGTACTTCGAGGAATCGGAAGAGGAAGAAGAAGAGGAGTCGGCCGAAGACGGCAAGGACGAGCACGCCGACAAGTAAGCGACCCGCTCCGGCACTCCTCAGCCGCCCACGAGGCTGTCGAGCGCCGATGCGCGCCGCGCGGCGCCTTCGCGCGCGGCCGGCGCGAACTCGATCAGCGCGCCATGCGTCTTCGCGAGATCCGGCGCCTCGGGCGACGCCGTGGCCGCGGTGTGCAGCACCAGCGCATACGGCCCCTCCCCGCGCGCGCTGAGCCGCTGCTCCACCGCGCGGCCGATCGGCGTGGCGGCATCGGTCTTCGCGCTGGCGCGCGGCGACGAGAACACCAGCGCGCTGCCGCCGACCGCGATCACGGCCAGCCGCACGCCGCTGCCCGGCAGCGCCACGGCTTCGCCGATATGCACCGCCACCTCGCCATGCCCGTCGCCGAGCAGCGCGCGGTAGCGCTCGAGCGTGGCATCGAGGTCGTGCACCGCGAGCGCGAGGCTCGCGACGCCGAGCGCGCCATTGGGATGCGTGCGCGCGTCGCCCTCGGGCACGCGCAGCGCGCGCGGCGTGAGGTCGCCGCACAGGAAAGGCAGGTCGGCCGTCGCGGGCCGCGCGGTCTGCCAACGCAGGCGTTCGCCGTCGGGGCGCACGCGGCCGCCATCGACCGGCCCCTCGAGCGCCAGGCCGCGCGCCCTGGCCTCCTCGACGGTGACCGCGGTGCTGCGCGGCAGCAGCGCGAAGTCGACGATGCCTTCGCCATGGCGCTGCAGCAATTGCCACCAGCGCTCCTCGGGCGAGGGCGCGCGCCAGGCGATCAGCTCGAAGTAGCTGCCGTCCTGGAACACCACCAGCGCGTTGTGCGTGGTGCGGCCCGGATGGTCGCCGCCGCGCAGCACGTGGAAGCCGAGCGCCGCGTAGTCGGCGATGGCGCTCTCGAGGTCGTGCACCGCGATGACGATGTGGTCGAGTTTCAATGACATGGTCGTGTGTTCTCCCTTGGGGACGTATGAAGTTCAGGAGGCGGTGCGCGCGGCGCCGTCGCCGCCCAGGTAGGCATCGCGGATGCGCGGGTCGTCGAGCAGCGCGGCGGCCGGGCCCGAGAGCACGATGCGCCCGGTCTGCAGCACGTAGCCGTGGTGCGCGATCTGCAGCGCGAGGCTGGCGTTCTGCTCGACCATGAAGACCGAGACGCCCTGGGCATTGATGCGCGCGATCAGCTCGAGCACCTTGTCCACGTACAGAGGCGACAGGCCCATGGTCGGCTCGTCCATGCAGATGAGCTGCGGGCGGCCCATGAGCGCGCGCGCCATCGCCACCATCTGCTGCTCGCCGCCCGAGAGCGTGCCGGCCTGGAAATCGATGCGCTCGGCCACGCGCGGGAACAGCTCGAGCATGCGCTCGAGGTCCTCGGCCACCGCGCGGCGGTCGTTGCGCGCATAGGCACCCATCAGCAGGTTCTCGCGCACGGTCATCGCGGGAAACAGCCGGCGCGCCTCGGGCACCGAGCCGATGCCCTGGCGGATGATCTGCGGCGTGCTCAGGCCCAGCGTCGAGACGCCGTCGAACAGCACCTCGCCCGAACGCGGCTTGAGCAGGCCCAGCACGATCTTCATGGTGGTCGACTTGCCGCTGGCATTGCCGCCGAGCAGGCTCACGATCTGGCCCTTGCGCACCTCGATGTCGAGATCGAAATGGGCCTGCACCGGGCCGTAGAAGCTGTTGACCCTGCGCAGCTGGAGCAGCGGATGAGCGGTGGTGCGGGCCGCGGGGCTCGCGGCTAGCGCGGCATGGTCCTCGTCGCGGCCGTCTCCCCACAACGGCGACGGCGGCAGCCCCGTGCGGGCGACGGTGGCGATCATGCGGGCACCGCCTCGGGCCGTGCCCGACCCACCTGCCCCACCTGCCGGTGGCCGAGATAGGCCTCGATCACCGCGGGGTCGTTGCGCACGTCGCCGGGCCGGCCCTCGGCGATCTTGCAGCCGTCGTCGAGCACGGCCACGCGGTCCGACAGCTGCATCACGAGGTCGAGCTTGTGCTCGATCAGCAGGATGGTCTGGCCGCGCGCCTTCAGGCCGCGGATGATCTCGAGCATCTCGGCGGTCTCGCTCTCGTTCATGCCGGCCGTGGGTTCGTCGAGCAGCAGCAGCCGGGGCTGGAGCGCGAGCGCGCGCGCGATCTCCACGCGGCGGCGGTTGGCGTACGAGAGGCTGTAGGCCGGGTGATCGACGCGCGGCGCCAGCCGTTCGCCGAACAGCGCGACGATCTCGAGCGCCTCCCGGCGCAGCGTCTCCTCCTCGCGCCGCACGGCGGCGGGCTGCACCAGCGCGAGCGCCAGTTCGGCCAGCGCGCCCAGGCCCGGCACGCCGCCCACGCGCGGCTTCACGGCGCGCAGCCGGGTGTGCGCGCCGACCAGCACGTTGTCGAGCACCGAGAGGTTGGCGAACACGCGCCCATGCTGGAAGGTCCGCGCCAGCCCGCGCGCGGCGAGCTGCTGCGCGGGCAGGCCCGTGATGTCCCGCCCCTCGAACAGCACCTGCCCTTCGTCGGGCCGGTCCAGGCCGGTCACGAGGTTGAAGAGCGTGGTCTTGCCGGCCCCGTTGGGCCCGATCACGCTGAGCAATTCGCCCTCGCCCACGTGCAGGTCGATCGCGTTCACGGCCGTGAGGCCGCCGAAGCGGCGCACCAGGCCGCGGATCTCAAGCAGCGACGGCATCGCCCGCTTCCTGCGGCGCGCGGGCGGCCTGCGCCTTCGAGTTCACGAGCTTCACCTCGGCGCGGATGGTCTGCGGGTTGCGCAGCAGGTTGAGGATCGGGCAGTTGCGCTCCACTGCCTCGAACAGCGCGTCGATCTCGGCACGGCTCGCGGGCGAATCGATGTGCACCGTGTAGCCGATCTGGTGCGGCCAGATCGGCGTGCTCTCGTGGCCCGGCTTGCCGCCGCGCGGATCGATGAGGCCCGTGACCTCGACCTCGAGGCTCTCGAGCGGCACCTGGCGCTCGGCCGCCTGGATCAGGAAGATGTGCGTGACGCAGGTGCCGAGCACGCCGAGCTGCAGCTCGGGCGAGCTCGGGCCGAGGTCGTAGCCCGCGAAGTTCGGCGGGCTGTCGCTGATGACCTGGTGGTCGCGGATGCGCAGCCGGCGCACGCCGCTGCGGCCCTCGGCCTTCACGCTGGCCTTCAGTTGCAGCGGCTGCGCGCTGCCCGCGTCGACAGCGGCATTGCGCGCCAGCACGGCGGCGCGCTTCTCGGCGAGGTAGTCGTTGAGATGGCTCATGGTGTGGTTCCTTCTTCAGACGGTGCCCAGCAGGCCTTGCGGGCGGAAACGGATCAGCAGCAGCAGCGCGACGCCGTAGATCAGCATGCGGTACTCGGCGGTGACGCGGAACAGTTCGGGCAGGCTCACGAGCGCGACCGCGCCGAGCAGCGCGCCGCTGATGTTCCCGAGCCCGCCGAGGATCACCATGGTGAGCGCGAGGATCGAGATCTGCGAGCCGAAGGTCTCGTGGTTGATGTACGAGTACATGTGGGCCGTGAAGGCGCCGCTCACGCCGGCCGCGAAGCCGCCGAAGCCGAAGGCCAGCGCCTTGTAGCGGTCGGGGCTCACGCCGTAGGCGCGCGCGGCCACCTCGTCCGCGCGCACCGCGCGGAAGGTGCGGCCCAGGTGCGAGCCCAGCAGCCGCCACTGCAGCAGCGCGAGCAGCACCATGGCGCCGAACGAGGCCCAGTAGATCGCGCCGTTGGACGAGGCATCGCGCCCGAACAGCGACAGCGGCGGAATGCCCGAGACGCCGATCGGCCCGCGCGTGAGGCTCTCCCAGTTGAGGATGGTGAGCGCCACGATCTCGCCGATGCCCAGCGTGGCGATCGACACGTAGTGGCCGCGCAGCCGGAAGGCCGGGAAGATCAGCGCGGTGCCGATCAGCGAGGTGAGGATGCCCGCCAGCACGATGCCCGTGCCCACCGGCAGGTGCAGGTCGAGCACCAGCAGCGAGGAAGCATAGGCGCCGATGGCCAGCAGTCCCGCATGGCCGAGCGAGATCTGGCCGACCGTGCCCGCCACCAGCGTGAGGCTCAGCGCCAGCGCGGCATAGAGCCAGGCATTGGTGAGCGTCTGCAGCAGATAGGGTGAGGGATCGAACAGCGGCAGCAGCACCGCGGCCGCGAACAGCGCCACGAGCAGCCGGCGCGGCACGCGCCAGGGTTTGCTCGGCGCGATGAAGGTGCCGGTCAGCGGCTCGGGCGGCAGCGCGCGCTTGCGGCCGAACAGGCCGTTGGGCTTCCACACCAGGATCGCCAGCAGCAGCGCGAAGGCGAACAGGTTGCGATAGGGCGTGCCCAGCAGCGCCACGCCGTAGCTCTCGATCAGCCCCAGCAGCAGGCTGCCGACGATGGCACCCGGCACGTTGCCCACGCCGCCGACCACCGTGGCCACCACGCCCTTGAGCGTGGCCTGGAAGCTCATCGCGGGACTGATGTTGTTGTAGTACATGCCCACCAGCAGGCCCGACAGCCCGCCGAGCGCGGCCGCGATCGCGAACACGGTCTGATTCACGCGGTCGACGTCGACGCCCATCTGCTGCGCCGCGTCGCGGTCCTGCGCGGTGGCGCGCACCGCCCAGCCGAGCCTGGTGAAGCGCAGGAAGCCGAACAGCACGGCCGCGCTCGCGAGGCCGATGCCCGCGATCAGCAGGTCGAGCGCGCCGATGGTGCCGCTGCCGACCTGCAGCCGCCAGTCGGGCAACGCCGTGGGCAGCGCGCGCGGATCGGGGCTGAAGACCAGCTGCACCAGGATGTCGAGCACGAAGCTGATGCCGATGGTGGCCAGCAGCGGCGCGATGCGTGCCGCGCCCTGCAGCGGGCGCAGCCCCACGCGCTCGATCAGCATGCCGAGCGCGCCCGAGCCCAGCACCACCAGCGCGATCGTCACGGGCAGCGGCGTGTGCAGATAAGTGATCGAGGCCCAGCCGATGTAGGCGCCGACGGTGTAGACCGAGCCGTGCGCGAAGTTGATCAGGTGCGAGACGCCGAAGATCAGCGCCAGCCCGACCGCCAGCAACGCATAGATGTTGCCGATGATCAGGCCGTTGACCATGTAGTCGAAGAAGGAGCCGAAGTTCATCGAAGGACCGCCGTCTGCGCGCGCCAGGGTGCGCGGTGCGCGAGACCGATCATTTGGTCGAGGCCAGCGCCGCCTTCTCGTCGAGCTGCGTCCACTTGCCGTCCTTCACCACCAGGTTCACGCTCTTCACGCCGATCACGCGGCGCGTCTGCGGATCGAAGCTGGCCTTGCCGAAGATCACGCTGGGCACGTCCTTGATCTTGTAGAAGGCATCGCGCACCGCCTTGCGGTCGGCGTTGGGCCCGGCCTGGCGCAACGCGGCGGCCGCGTACACCACGGCGTCGTAGGCATAGGCGTTGAAGGCGTCGGGTTCCTTGTCGTACCTGGTGCGGAAGCTCTTCACGAAGTCGCGCACCTCGGCGCGCGGCTCTTCGGGGAAGAAGGCGGTGTTGGTGTGGATGCCGTTGACCGCGGCGCCGCCGAGCTCGATGAACTTCGGCGAATAGACCGACCCCACCGCCGCGATCGGCTGCTTCAGGCCCACGCTGCGCACCTGGCCCGCGATGAGCGCGCCGTCGGGGTAGTAGGAGATCAGCACCAGGCCATCGGGGTTGGCGTCGCGCACGCGCACGAGCGTCGAGCGGAAGTCCTTCTCGTCGGGCTGGTAGCCCTCGGCGATGGCGAGCTGCGCGCCGCGTTCCTGCGCGGCCTTCACCAGCACGTCCTTGCTGGTGCGGCCCCAGTCGGTGTTGAGATAGAGCACCGCGATGCGCTTGAAGCCCAGCGTCTTGACCGCGAGATCGGCCAACAGCGGCTGCGCGTCGGCCTGGCTGATCGACGGGCTCCAGATGTAGTCGCCGCCCTTGGTGAAGTCGGGATGCGAGTTGGTGAAACCCAGTTGCACCAGGCCCGCGCGCTGGTAGATCGGCGACGCCGCCATCGAGGCCGGGCTCGAGAAGTCGCCGAGCTCGATCAGCACGCGCTTGTCGTTCACCAGCTTCTGCGCGATCGCGACCGACTGGCGCGGGTCGCTCTGGCTGTCCTCGAAGTTGTAGGCCAGCGGCCGGCCATGGATGCCGCCCTGCGCGTTGATGTGCTCGAGCGCGAGGTCGAAGCCCGCCTTCCACTGCGCGCCGTACTGCGCGTTCTGGCCGGTCAGCGGACCGCTGACGCCGAACCAGACGGGCTCGCCGCTGGCCGGCGCGGCCAGGACGGGTGCGGACAGCGCGAAGGCGGCGCCGGCCAGCGACAGCGCGGCGATCCGGCGCAGGAAGCGTTGGCGGGAGATCGGTGTTGGCATGGTGTGGGGGTCCCGGGGCATGAAGATCAGGCCGGCCATTCTTCGCGTTGCCCGGGGCCGCTGGAACGAAAAAAAGCGCTGCGCGATATGCGTTTTCCGAGCAAGGCAAGGCGTGCTCTCGACGCTCTCCGCGCTCTTGCAGGCCGGACATATGCATGACCGAAAACATTCGTTGGATAGGCGCGGACCGCGCTTCCACACTCGCCGCTTCGAATATTCCGGTGGAGAAGCCCTGATGACCGACTCTCTTTCCTCGCGCCTGCCGCCTTCGCGCCGCAGCGTCCTTCAAGCCGGCGCCGCTGCCGCCGTCGTGGGCTCCGCGGCCCTGCTCGGCGCCTCGGCCTGGTCGCAACCGCGCAAGCTGACCTTTGCCTGGAGCCAGGCCGGCTTCTGCTTGGCGCCCGTGCCGGTCGCGCTCGAGCGCGGCTTCTTCGAGAAGAACGGGCTCGATGTCGAGCTGCTGAACTGGGCCGGCTCGTCCGACCAGATGCTCGAGGCACTGGCCACCGGCAAGGCCGATGTCGGCGTGGGCCTGATCCATCGCTGGGTCAAGCCGCTGGAAGCCGGCTTCGACGTGAAGGTGGTCGGCAGCGTGCATGGCGGCTGCCTGCGGCTGGTGGGTGCCAAGGCGGCAGGCGTGACCACCGAGCTCGCGAGCCTCAAGGGCAAGACCATCGGCGTGTCGGACCAGAACAGCCCAGCGCGGCAGTTCTATGCGATCCATCTCGCGAAGAAGGGCATCGACATCGACAAGGACGTCGACTGGCGCGTCTATCCGGCCGACCTGCTCGACATCGCCGTGAAGAAGGGCGAGATCCAGGCCATTGCCGATGGCGACCCGAACGTCTACCTGATCGAGAAGCGCAACCCCGGCGTCTTCACCGAGATCGCCAACAGCGCCAAGGGCGAGTACGCCGAGCGCCTGTGCTGCATCGTCGGCGCGCGCGGCGAGTTCGCGCGCAACGACAAGCCACGCGCCGCCGCCACCGTGCGCGCGCTGGCGCAGGCCTCCGACTACGTGGCCGAGAACCCGAACGAGTCGGCGCGCATCTATGCCAAGTACGCGCCCAAGGTCGCGGTGGAAGACCTGCAGAAGCTGTTCACCGAGCTGACCTACAAGCACCATCCGGCGGGCAAGGCGCTGCGCAACGAGGTGGAGGCGTTTGCGACGGACTTCCGGAATGCGGGGATCCTGAAGAAGAGCACGGACGTGGTTCGGTTTGCGAACCACGTGTCGCTGGACGTGCTGGCTTGAGGGGCTACAGGCCGATCAGGAATTCCCCGGCCGTGGCCGCGCAGTGCTCGAAGTCCGGCGCGTACTCCAATGTCGCGATGGCATCGAACGCGGCGCGCAAGCCGGCATGCGGTTGCCGGATCTGTCCGAGAAAGGCGTCCCGGTGGCGCAGCAGGAACGGTGCCGCCGGCAGAAGGTCTAGAGGCTCGCGTTCGATCACGAGTGCAAGGTCGAACAGGTCGCGCGCCGTGACCCGGTCGCCGCGGTGGTACATCTTCTTGGCGATGATCTCGGCGGCTGTCTCCACCTTCACCTGACGGCCGCCGATGTGCCAGATTTCCCAGGCCTTGTCCGGCAGCAGATTGGGAGCGGCCACGAAGTCGACCTCGCCCTCCTCGAACTGCAGCTTGACGAAGGCGCCCGGCTGCTCGGTGTAGTCCTGCGTCAAGTTCGCCGCCGTGTCGCTCAATCGAGGCGTGACATAGCCGAGGTATTGCGGATCGGGCACGAAGATATCGATGTCCTTGCTCAGCCGATGACGGTAGCGGAACATCAGCACGGTCCCGCCGCCCAGGGTCCAGAACGGATCGGCGATGCCACCGTACCGACCGATGTCGTCGAGCAGCGTCAGCGCCCGCGCGAACAGTGCCTCCCAGGGACCGTTGGGCAGTGGTCTCGGCTTCATGCCCACAGCGCCTGCCGGTGCACGGACAAGGACTCCGCGAGCTTCGCCACGTTGCGCCAGACCTGCCGCGGCGGCAGGCGCGCGCGCGAGGCGGTTTCTTCCACGGCCATCACGACGACGGGAATGGGCGCTTCATCGAGCAGATGGGTCAGGTGCGCGGTGAATGGCGGCGGCACGTCGCCGCTCGCCAGGACCTTCTCCAGCGCTTCGGGGCCGAGCTCGCGTGCGTAGCTGACGCTGGCCGTCTTGGCCGCCATCCACAGGCCACGCTTCTTGCGCCGCGCCAGCGTATCCGGCGCGGGGCTGTCCAGCCCCAGCACCGCCATCACCTGGCCCACGCGGTTGACGCCCAGGTCGCCCAGCGCACCGTTCTCCAGGCCGACCAGGGTCTGCCGCGAAAGGCCGCTCAGGTGCGCCAGCTGAGACTGGGACAAGCCCAGCTCAGTGCGCCTGGCGCGTACCGCGTGGCCGATGTCGATCAGGTTCATGGCGAAGATTGAATCCGAAATATGTCAAAAATATTGGACATTCTATTCCGGTTGAATCTGAATGCCAAAGAAAAAGACCTAAGCCCGGCCCGAACCACTCCCCTTCGATTCTTCGCATAAGCACATGCGCAAAGAGCGCATGCAACCCATGCGAACTTTCCTAGCATCGGGCGCAGCATCCATTCCACCCAGCGCTCCCGCGCTCCCACGCCATGTCCTCCGTGCTTGCCGCCGAACGGCCGACCGTTGCCGAACCTTCTTCCGTTGTCCCGTTCAGGATCGCCGCGATCGACGCATCGCTCGGCGCCGAGGTCACAGGTCTCGACGCCACGCGCCCGGTGCCGGCCGCGCAGGTGCGTGCGCTCAAGGAGGCGCTGCTCGAGCGGCATGTGCTGGTGCTCAAGCAGCAGCGGCTCGATGACACGCAGTTCGAGCGCCTCGCGAGCTACTTCGGCGCCGTGTTCCGTCCGCCGTCGAACGTGCCGGTGCTCGGCTCCGATCCCTATGGCGGCAACACGCCCGACATCGTGCGGGTGTCGAACGTCGACGGCGGCGTGCTCGGCCATGACGAGCTCGCGGCGCATGCCGACCACCACTGGACGCCGGTGCCGTCGTCGGGTTCGCTGCTCTACGGCATCGAGGTGCCCTCGGAGGGCGGCGACACCACCTGGTACAACCTAGCGGCCGCCTGGGACGAACTCGATGCCGGCACGCAGCGCGAGATCGAGCACCTGCGGCTCATCACCTACAACCCCTTCCTGCGCAAGCTCAAGCCGCTCACCACCGGCTTCCCGCTCTACCGCACGCCCGACATCGCGCCGCTCGAACCCTTCGAGGTGCATCCGCTGGTGCGCACCCATCCCGACAGCGGCCGCCGCATCCTCTACCTGGGCGCGCGCACCGAGGTCGAGATCGTCGGCGTCGATCCGCAGTACGGCGCCGCGCTGATCGCGCGCCTGCGCCAGCACCTGCTGCAGCCGCGCTTCGCCTACACGCACCGCTGGAGCGTGGGCGACATCGTCTACTGGGACAACCAGGCCACGCTGCACGCGCGCAGCGCTTTCGACAACGGCGAGCGCCGCGTGCTCAAGCGCATCAGCCTCTCGGGCAGCCGCCCGTACTGACACCGCCACCGGCCCTCCCCCAAGCGCACCGCCATGCGCGCCACCGCCCCGCGCGGCGGCGCGCGCGCGAGCCAGCCATGCCCCTTCCCCGCCGTCCCATCCTGCTGAACGCGTTCGACATGAACACGCCCAGCCACCTGACCCACGGCCTGTGGCGGCATCCGCGCGACCGCGCCACCGACTACAAGCGGCTGCCCTACTGGCTCGACCTCGCGCGCACGCTCGAGCGCGGGCTGTTCGACGGCCTGTTCCTCGCCGACGTGACCGGCGTCTACGACGTCTGGGGCGGCAACCCCGAGGCCGCGCTGCGCCACGGCATCCAGGTGCCGATCAACGACCCGGCCGTGCTCGTGAGCGCGATGGCCAGCGTCACGCGCCACCTGGGCTTCGGCATCACGGCCACCATCGCGGCCGAGGCGCCGCATGCCTTCGCGCGCCGCATGTCCACGCTCGACCACCTGAGCGAGGGCCGCATCGGCTGGAACATCGTGACCGGCTTCCTCGACAGCTCGGCGCGCGCGCAGGGCGCGGCCGCCGCCACCGGCCACGACCGGCGCTACGACCTGGCCGACGAGTTCATGACGCTGGTCTACCGGCTCTGGGAAGAGAGCTGGGACGACGACGCGGTGATCGCCGACCGCGCGCGCGGCATCTATGCCGACCCCGCGCGCGTGCGCGCCATCCGCCATGCGGGCGAAGGCTGGCGGCTCGATGCGGTGCATCCCTGCGAGCCTTCGCCGCAGCGCACGCCGCTGCTGTTCCAGGCCGGCGCCTCGGCGCGCGGCACGGCCTTCGCGGCACGCCATGCGGAGGTGGTGTTCGTGCCCAACCAGGGCCTGGCCGCCACCGCGGCCGTGGTGCGCAAGCTGCGCGCGGCGCTGGCCGAGGCCGGGCGCGATGCCGACGCGGTGCGCTTCGTGACCACGCTGCTGGTCGTGACCGGGGCCACCGAAGCCGAGGCCCGTGCGCGCTACGAGGAGTACCGCCGCTATGCGCAACCCGAGGCCGGCCTGGTGCAGTTCAGCAGCGCGATCGGCCACGACCTCTCGCGCCACGGCCTCGACGACGCCATCGGCGGCGGCAGCGCCGATGCGATCCAGAGCTCGGTCGCCTCGCTCAAGCGGCCCGGCGGTGCGCAGCTGACCCCGCGCGCGCTGCTCGCGCAGATGCCGCTGGGCGCGCGCCATGCGCCCGTGGTCGGCACGCCCGCGCAGATCGCCGACACCATCGAGGCCTGGGTCTGCGAGGCAGGCATCGACGGCTTCAACCTCGTGCGCACCGTGAGCCCCGAGGGCCTCGAGCATTTCGTCGACCTCGTGGTGCCCGAACTGCAGCGCCGCGGCCTGCACAAGCGCGCCTATGCCGAAGGCAGCTGGCGCGAAAAGATCTTCGGCCCGGACCGAGCCCGGCTGCCGTCCTCCCACACCGGGGTGCGGCGGCGCACCTCCGCATCGCCATGACAGCTCCCTCCTCCCTCTCCACCGGCCCGGTCCACGTCGTGCGCGACGATGCCGAGGCCCTCGCCATCGCGCACCGCCTCGCGGCCGACTTCGCCACCGGTGCCTCCGAGCGCGACCGGCAGCGCCGCCTGCCCTTCGAGGAGGTCGAGCGCTTCTCGGCCAGCGGCCTCTGGGGCATCACGGTGCCGCGCGCCTTCGGCGGCGCCGCGGTCTCGCATGCCACGCTGGCCGAGGTCACGGCACTGATCTCCGAGGCCGATCCCGCGCTCGGCCAGATTCCGCAGAACCACTACTGCCTGGTCGACGCGGTGCGGCTGATCGGCGACGCGCAGCAGCAGAAGTTCTTCTTCCGCGAGGCGATCGAGGGCCGGCGCTTCGGCAACGCGGTGTCGGAAAGCGGCACCGCCAACGCCAAGGTCGTGACCGCGCGGCTGCGTGCCACGCCCGAGGGCCTGCGGCTCGACGGCCGCAAGTTCTACTGCACCGGTGCGCTGTTCGCGCACTGGGTGCCGGTCGCGGCCAGGGACGAGCAGGACAACCAGGTGCTGGTCTACGTCGCGCGCGAGGCGCCGGGTCTCGAGGTCGTCGACGACTGGAGCGGCTTCGGCCAGCGCACCACCGCGAGCGGCACCGTCACGGCCGACAACGTGGCGGTCGGCGCGCTGCAGGTGCTGCCGCGCGCGCAACTGTTCGAGCCGCCGACCATCCACGGCCCGTTCGCGCAGGTGCTGCACGCCGCCATCGATCTCGGCATCGGCCGCGCCGCCATGGCCGACCTGCACCACTGGGTGCGCGAGCGCGCGCGGCCCTGGCCCGACAGCGGCGTGGCGCGCGCGGCCGACGATCCGCTCACGCTCGCGCGCATCGGCCGGCTGGTGATCCAGCAGCACGCGACCGAGGCGCTGCTCGAACGCTCGGGCCACGCGCTCGACCGTGCGCGCGACGAACCCGGCGCCGACCATGTGACCGAGGCCTCGATCGCGGTCGTCGAAGCCAAGGTGCTGAGCACCGAGTTCGCGCTCGAGGCGGCCACCGCGCTGATCGAGCTCGCGGGCACGCAGTCCACGCTGGCCGAGCACAACCTCGATCGCCACTGGCGCAATGCGCGCACCCACACCGTGCACGACCCGGTGCGCTGGAAGCCGCATGCCGTGGGCAATCACTGGCTCAACGGCGCCAGTCCACAACGTCACGCTTCGATCTGATCCTTCCTCGTCTTTCCGAAAGCCATCACCATGGACCGTCGCCGTTTCATTCAACAAGGCAGCGCAGCCTTCTCTCTCGGCACCGTCGCCGGCACCAGCCTGCCTCTGTCGGCCTGGGCCCAGGCGCGCAAGGACACGCTGCGCGTGCTCTCCGAGGGCGCGCCCAACTCGCAGGACCCGCACGGCGAGGGCGTGAGCCGCGAATCGCTGGGCCTGTTCTTCAACGTCTACGACCGGCTCATCAACTTCGACCGCGCGCAGCTCTCGCCGGGCGTCTTCAAGTACGACTACGGCCGCTTTCGCGGCGAGCTGGCCGAGCGTTTCGAAACCAGCGCCGACGGCCGCACCCTGACCTTCTTCCTGCGCCGCGACGCCACCTTCCACGACGGCAAGCCCGTGACGGCCGCCGACGTGAAGTGGTCGCTCGACCGCGCGGTCTCGCTGCCGGCCAGCAAGCGCCAGCTCGCTACCGGCTCGCTCGAGAATCCCTCGCAGTTCACGGTGGTGGATGCGCACACCTTCCGCATCGCGCTGCCGCGCGCCGACCGCTACACGCTGCCGAACCTCGCGCTGAGCTTCGCCTCGGTGCTCAACAGCGAGCTCGCGAAGTCGCATGCCACCGCGGCCGATCCCTGGGCCACCGAATGGGTCAAGGCGCACGAAGCCGGCGGTGGCGCCTTCCGCATCGAGAGCTTCACGCCGGGCCAGCAGGTGGTCTACACCCGCTTCGATGGTTGGAAGGGCGGCAGCGCGCCCCAGCTGCGCCGCGCCGTGTTCCAGGTCGTGCCCTCGGCCTCCAACCGCGTGGCCGCCTTGCTCAAGGGCGACGCCGACGTGGCGCTGCAGCTGCCGCCCAAGGACCTCGACGCGCTGACCGACACCACGCGCGCCAAGGTGGTGTCGGTGCCGGTCACGACCAGCTTCCGCTTCGTCGCCTTCAACACCCAGGCCAAGCCCTTCGACGACGTGCGCGTGCGCCAGGCCATCGCCTACGCCCTGCCCTACACCACCCTGCTGCGCGGCGCCAACCTGGGCCGCGGCGAGGCGCTGTACGGCGCCAGGCCCGGCAAGCCCGCGAGCAGCCGCTTTCCGCAGCCCTATCCCTACGACACCCAGTTGCTCAAGGCGAAGGAGCTGCTGGCGCAGGCCGGCCATCCGCAGGGCTTCAAGACCAGCTTCAGCTACAACGTCGGCGACGCCACGCTGGCCGAGCCCGCGGCGCTGCTGATCCAGGAAGCGCTGGCGAAGATCGGCATCGCGCTGAGCATCGAGAAGGTGCCCAGCGCCCAGTGGGGCACGCTGCAGACCGAGAAGAAGCTGCCCTTCTTCATCGACAGCTCCTCGGCCTGGTTCAACGACCCCGACTACTTCTTCCGCATCTTCTTCCAGGGAGACTGGCGCTGGAACTTCGGTTCGTTCAAGAACGACGAACTCGCCAAGCTGCTCGAGCAGGCGCGCTGGGAGACCGACCGCGCGAAATACGACCGCGCGATCCAGCGCGCGATCGAGATCGCCTTCGAGCAGGTGCCGCTGGTGCCGCTGTGGCTGCCCACCTTCGAGGCGGCGCTGCAGCCCGACCTGCAGGGCTTCACCTACTACATCCATGGCCAGGTGGACTTCCGGCCATTGACGCGCTCATGAGCTTCGCCCGGCGCGTCGTCTCCAGGCTCGCGGCCACCGTGCCGGTGCTCGCGGGCACTGCCGTCTTCACCTTCGTGCTCACGCACGTGCTGCCGGGCGACCCCGCGGCCTTCCTCGCCTCGGGGCCGAACGCCGGTCCGGAGGAGATCGCGCAGATCCGCGCGCGCATGGGCCTCGACCTGCCCCTACCGACGCAGCTGTGGCACTACCTGCAGGCACTGGCGCACGGCGACTGGGGCCAGTCGCACACGACGGGGCAGCCGGTGCTGACCGACCTGTGGCAGCGCCTGCCGGCCTCGCTAGAGCTCACCTTCGCGGCCTTCGTGCTCACGCTGCTGGTGGCACTGCCGCTGGGCACCGCGGCCGCGCTGCGCCCGCGCTCGTTGTGGGACCGCGCCTGCACCGTGCTCACGGTGGGCGGCAGCTGCGTGCCGAGCTTCGTGATCGCGCTGCTGCTGGTCTACGTCTTCTATTTCCTGCTGGGCTGGGCGCCCGAACCCACGGGCCGCATCGACGCGATGATCGAGCCGCCGCCGGTGCGCAGCGGCTTCATGCTGGTCGATGCCGTCCTCGCGCTGCGCTGGGATGCCTTCGCTTCCGCGGCCGGCCGGCTGCTGCTGCCGAGCGTGGCGATGGCCGCCTTCTCGCTGGCACCGGTGGCGCGGCTCACGCGCGCGTCGCTGCTGGGCGTGCTGCGCAGCGACCCCGTGCGCACCGCGCGCGCGCTCGGCCTGCCGCCGCGCGCGGTGCTGGCCGGCGCGCTGCACCTGGCGCTGCTGCCGGTGGTCACCAGTGCAGGCATGGTGTTCTCGTACATGCTGAGCGCCAACGTGGTGATCGAGAAGGTGTTCGCCTGGCCCGGCATCGGCAGCTATGCGCTCGACGCGCTGATGGCGGCCGACCATGCGCCGCTGCAGGGCTTCGTGCTGCTGGTCGCGCTGATGTTCGTGCTGGTGAATTTCGCGATCGACCTGCTGCACGAGCGCATCGATCCGCGCGTGGGGAGCGCGGCATGAGCGCGGTGCCGGGCAAGTTCGAGGCGGATGCGCGGCCGCGCTGGCGCCCGCGCGGCAACGAGGCGCTGGGCCTGCTGCTGCTCGCGCTGCTGCTGTTCGCCGCCATCGCCGGCCCCGCGCTCGCGCCCTTCGATCCTCTCGCCACCGACGTGCCCGCGCGGCTGCAGCCGCCGAGCGCGCTGCACTGGTTCGGCACCGACGCGCTGGGCCGCGACCTGTTCTCGCGCGTGCTGGTGGCCACGCGGCTCGATCTCTCGATGGCCGCGGGCGCGGTGCTGCTGTCGCTGGCGGCGGGCAGCGCCATCGGTGCGCTGTGCGGCTTCGTCGGGGGCCGGCTCGACCGCTGGGTCGGCCGGCTGGTCGACGTGCTGATGGCCTTCCCGCTGTTCGTGGTGGCGATGGCGCTGGTCGCGGCCTGGGGCAACACGGTGATCAACATCGTCTATGCGACGGCGCTGATCAACCTGCCCTTCTACATCCGGCTCGCGCGCAGCGAGGTCGGCGTGCGGCGCGGCGCCGGCTATGTGCTGGCCGCGCGGCTCAGCGGCCAGGGCCCGGCGCGGCTGCTGTTCGGCGTGCTGCTGCCGCACGTGCTGCCCATGCTCGCGGTGCAGGGCTCGATCAACCTGGGCTGGGCGCTGCTCAATGGCGCGGGCCTGTCCTTCATCGGCCTCGGCGTGAGGCCGCCGACGCCCGAATGGGGCGTGCTGGTGAGCGAAGGCGCACCCTACATCATCACCGGCCAGTGGTGGCTCGCGGGCTTCCCGGGCCTGGCGCTGTTCATGGCCGTGGGCTGCTTCACGCTGCTGGGCGACGCGCTGCGCGACCGGCTCGATCCGCGCGGCGCCGCCGACCGGAGCGGCCCATGAGCGCGCCGCTGCTCGAGGTCGATGCGCTGAGCCTGCGCTTCCATGGCGCGCAGGGCGCGGTCCATGTGCTCGACCGCGTGAGCCTCCAGCTCGCGGCCGGCGAAACCCTGGGCCTGGTCGGCGAGAGCGGATCGGGCAAGTCGGTGACCGCGCTGGCGCTCGCGGGCCTGCTCGATGCGCAGGCCGACGCGGCCGCGCGGCGGCTGCGCTTCCAGGGGCTCGAACTGCTCGACGACAGCGGCCGTCCGGCGCGCGCGGCCTGGGATGCGCTGCGTGGCCGCCGCATCGGCTTCGTGTTCCAGAGTCCGCGCCGCGCGCTGCATCCGCTGCGCACCATCGGCGACCAGCTGCAGCAGGTGCTGCGGCTGCACCGCGGCCTGTCGGCACGCGCCGCGCGCCAGGCCGCACTCGAATGGATCGAACGCGTGGGCCTGCCCGAGCCCGAGCGCCGGCTGCGCGCTTTTGCCCACCAGCTCTCGGGCGGCCAGTGCCAGCGCGCGATGATC